>JAWKUA010000015.1 GCA_041398785.1 Planctomycetaceae bacterium
GGTTGACAGCTTGCCGGCGATTTCAATCTTCCTGAGATTCGCGGAGACGTGCTATCGTGAAGACAGGAGAACGATCATGGAGAAATAGATTGCGAACGCAGAAGCAGCCCGGCAGGTGGCAGCGGCGGCAGGATTCACGAGCGTCGAGGATTACGTCAACCGGCTGATCAAGAAAGACGCAGACCTGCAGGCCGTCCGTGAAGGCGTGGCGGATGCAAAGACCGGAAAAGTCCGGCCCCTGGCAGACTTTGACGCCGAGTTTCGTCGCCGGCGTGGAATCGCACCGGACGCCGGATCGTGTTGACGGTCAGGATCACATCGCGAGCGGAAAGCGTGTCGTCACACGCGTTGTTTTCTTCTCCCATCGCCCCGCCCCGGTGGCCAACAAGTCCCGCAAAGTACGCCTTGGAAGCCGGGCAGCAGCGAGTTCCGCGATCTCAGCGGCTTCTCGCAACACGTGTTTCCATAACCCCTTGCGTCAGGATCGCTCGTCGTTCCAAATTTGGAACGGTTCAAGACAGAACGTCTGTTCCAAATTTGGGACGACACAAGACGCCATGTCTGTTCCAAATTTGGGACTGACGGAAGGACCAGGCTGTTGCACGCCTGGAGCAGGCTTCGGCCTGTGGCGTTTCACTCGTCGATGTACGGGTCGATGGAGATCGCAACGACGCCGGGGCCGGATTCGGGGTGATCGACGTCGCGGTCGTCGGATTCCCGGACCCAGCGGATCAGGCCGAGCGTCAGCAGTTCGGCCAGTTCCCGCAGGTTGCGGCCTTCGAATGTGATCACCTGCTTCGACATGCCGTGCAGCAGGACCTGCACAAAGCCGGCGTCGCGGTAGCGCACCTGACGCACATCGTTGTAGGTGAACGCCAGGATCTCGCCGGTGCTGAAACGAAGCTGAAACATGGCTGCGGGGATCTCGCCGTTCTGAGTCTTCCGCCAGGGAGCAGGGGACTCGGCGGCCGATTCCATCCGGCGGACTGCCGTCGGGAACAGGCGTTCGCGGCGGTTGTCGTTGAAGGAACGGGCGGCACTTTTCATCGCATTCAGCTCCTGCCTGGAGACGGTGTCGGGAACAGACTCAGTGAGCGGCCGGTGTCTGGCTGCGGTGATGGCGAGGGCGGTTCGCGGGGCGGCTGGCGATCACGGCGATCATTCCACCACTGCTGCAGCCGATCGCGGAAACTGCGGAACATTCCAAAGCCGCGGAGTCCGTGTGCTTCCCGGACATGCTGCGGCTCGCGGTCGGCCTCGGCTGCATTCCGTTGAGCACCGGTCACCAGTTCCGTCGCCGAAAGCTGATCACCGGAACGAGCGATCGCCTGACGAATCTTCGCCTTGTCATCGACGTAGATCGCCACGTCTTCACTGCCGCGGGACACGGTCACGTAAAACTGTTTGGCGTTGATGGCCGGCAGAGATTCCGATCCCATCGCCGCCATGGCAATCTGCCGGTCCTTGCCCTGACTGGCGTGGCTGGTGACGACATAGCCCAGATCCAGATGACCGTAGCTGCGATCGACCGTCATGCCGCTCTTCAGGATCAGATGGCCGTTTCGGTCGAAGCCCTGCACTTCATCGAGTCGACCGTTGCTGATGCGTCGCTTGCCGTCGTGCGACGTGCCGCCGAGACTGAACCTCAGCTTATCACCGACGGCGATGCCCAGCTTGCTTTCGCGGTAGACCTCGAACCGATCCGGGGAATCCAGCGGCAGGAACTTCCGGCCGCCATCGGCCAGTGACGTCAGCTCGACGCTGTTGCCCTGAATCCCGTTCACGCGAAACCGCTCGCCGCGCCGGAAGCCGGGCAGGTTCTGATGGAACTGCACGACCAGGTCATCGCGGCCGGAGTAGCTGGCGGCGTCGCCCTTCTGAGCTTCCGACAGATTCAGTGACCGGAGCTGTGTCACGCTGTGTTCATCGGTCGCCAGCGATCCGTTCTCCCGCAGCTTTGAGCGAATCGTTGCGGTGACCGCCCGGGCTTCGGCGTGCGTGGGAGCCACGATCAGCGACGACTTTCCCTTGCGGGCCGTTTTCAGGTACTGCTTGGCCAGCAGCTCGTGGCGTTCGTCGTGCCGGATTTCTTTGATCCTGCCCATGCGGTCGAGCATGTCGAAACCGGCCAGCAGCCCCGTCTTCCCGCTGCGTGCATCAACCACTTCGTGTCCCCGGCTGATCATGGCCACGGCCCTGCGATAGCGGCCCTTCTGCCGCTGGATTGCTTCGACGCGGGCGACGTTCAGACCGGCTTCCCGTTCGAGCAGCTTCATCGCTTCGCCCCGCCCCGGCGACGAATGCTGCCGCGTGTCTCCGGAAAGGACGACGCGGCAGTTCTGTTCCTTCGCCACGCGGAAGATGCCGTTCATCGATCTCACATCCAGCAGCCCGGCTTCGTCGATCCACAGCACCTGATCCTTCACTTCGGCCTGAAGCTGCGTGTTTCGCAGCAGGTGCTCGACCGTCTGAGCGTTCTGGAAACCCTTGTCCTGCAGAACCTCGCGGGCACCGGAGGAGGGAGCAAACGCGAAGACGGCTTTCCCATGGCCCCGGATCGCATCCGCCGCTTCCTGCATCAGCGATGACTTTCCGGTGCCGGCTCCTCCCGTCACGGCCGTGACCGTATCCCGCGACGTCAGCACGTGCTTGACCGCGTCCTTCTGCTGATCGTTCAGCCAGTCGCGGCGGAACTCGTATTCGGCCGAACCGATGGCCCGGCGGGTTCCGCGACCTTCGCGAGCGAAGCCGATCATCTGCTTCTCGGCGTTGAGTACTTCCCGTGTGGTGATGAACTGCCGGTCAGCCCCGTGAACATTGCGGCTGCGTTGAATGACGGGCATCCGGTCCAGCGTGCGTTCCATGGTTTCCGGCGACAGCGTCACCGCGTGTTCCAGAGCCGTGCCGACAATCTGATGCCGCTCAACCGTCGACAGCCGGTGCAGGTGATGGTCGAGTGCATACTTCAGCGACTTCTCCGCCCGCTGCTGTTCCATGCCGGCGGAACCGCGGTCGCTCTGGTCCTGCAATCGACCGAATGCGTTCCGTTCTTCCTGCGTCAGCCGCGACTTCCATTCCACCCGCAGCCGGTCGATGGACGTGCCCTTGTCCTTCTTCTCGCGAGTGACCGCTCCCAGCTTTCCCTTCTCGGCCTTGTCCGTAATGCCGCGTTCTTTCGCCGCCGTTTCCACCTGTTCGGTGCGGCGGGAGAACTTCTCGATCGTGCTGCGTTCCAGTCCCTGAATCTCCCAGCCCAGCTTCGTCCGGCCGGACTGCTCATACGACATCCGGCCGACGCGGTACCCGAGTTCATGCTGCAGCCGGTGAGCCAGCCGGGCTTCAAACTTCGCCTGCAGAGCCGGCCGCTGCCGGACGATCTCCTCCATTTCGCCGGCGTAGTGCTTCCCGTCCTGTTCGGTCCAGTTGATGACGAAGGCATGCACGTGCAGATGCGGGTCAGGCCGGCCGTCGACGGGTCGCGACGTCTTGTGCAGGAAATCAGCGTACACCAGCTTTCCCGTGGGAGTCCGCTGCTTCGAAGCCGCATGTTCGCCATGACGCACGCGACGCATCATCAGCGGTTCCACATCACGCTCCATCGTTTCGCGAACCGTCTGCCGCAGTGCCTCCACAATCCGCTCGTCGCCGTTGATGGCCCACGCCAGCGACACGGATTTCGGTACCGAAAAGGTCAGATCCATCCCCGGCCGCCGGTCACTGCGGCTCCGCTGCGTCAGAGCCGCCCCGGTTTCCGGATGCTTCCCGCCGAGCAGTGCCCCGAACTGTCCCCGCGTGACATCCGCACCCCGCTCCAACCCCAGCAATTCCGCCCCGCGACCATGCCACTGCCCGGAAACCTCCTGCCCCAGGTAATAGTCCCCCTGAGTCAAAACGGCATCGAAGTATTTGAGCGTATGCGAGACGCTTTTTGACTGAGTCGCGATGAGCATATTGAACCGTACGAATGACCCTGCAAAGGATCAAATCGCAGGTCACAGAATTGATAGGCTTGTCTCCTATGCACTGCATAGGCTGTCTCAACCCTGCCACGAAGGAACCGAATCCGCAACCTGTCAGCGAAGTTCATCCACAGGACGTCGGATCGAACCCTGCCTGGACCGGACGTGACTGAGTGCGACCAGCGGTCGCTTGCGGGAATCAATCGAAATGCTCTGAACAGCCGCGGGACTCATTGCCCACAGGGGCGCCCGGGACTGCGGCGATGGAGCACAATTGCAGTTGCCGACCCTTTCGGCGCCGGGAGACGACCGCGGGCGATTGTCGGCAGGTGACTGGCGGGATTTGGCATAGGGGTACTACCGATGCCGACGATCACTGCCCGGCGAATATCTACGACGATCTCGGCCGCAATTTGGCGTAAATCAACCCGTTCGACTATCGCACGACCACGTCTAGCAACGCCGGGGGGACGCGCGTGGCGCTGAGAGATGCCCAAGGTGCGCGGGTCGACCTTGTGTTTGGTTCAAAGTCACAACTGTGTGGCACCGCGGAAGTCTACGCATCCTAGGTTGTCCCTGGGCGCTCAACAGAGATTTCGTCGCGGTGAAAAGATCAGGTGATGAATCTCGATCAGTTTTCTCCTGCGATGTGAACAACGTTTGTACCACTGTCACGCGAAGCACCGGTTACGAACCAGCAGCTTTGGCTGTTTGACGCACCGGAGAAGTCTCCAGCGGGTCTTTTGGCTACCGCCACCGGTACTGTCGCGAGCCCTTGGCCATGTTGGAGCGTCACGCGGCCCGCATGGCCCAGAAAGTTCCCGGCGGGACTTAAATGACGCCACGTATCTCTGTCGCCGCTCCGCCGTAAACAGACGCCGGAACCGTAGGGAAACGACATCGCGGCACCGGATTGGCTCGCGATTTGCGATGCAGCGGTCAAACGTCGTTTACCTTGTGGGATCGACGGTTCAATTTCCGGGTGCGATTACCCGTCGGATCAGTCAGTACTTGTGACCGCCATGCAGAATGCACTCGAAAGTACCCACGCAGAGGATGGCAGATGTCTGCAACTACTTGCACACGCAGAATTCTCCAGAGCGAGATGTGTCGCAGGGTACTGGAAATCAAAGCGTCGCACCGGATATCGCGATGCCGGAAAAACACACGACCCGTCGTCGTGGTGACGGTGCACTGTTGAACACACCAGCTCGGGAGAACACCTGCGATGACGCCAGTGAGAATTGTCACAAACCACCAACTCTACTTCCTGCTGTCCCCTCTTGTGATCGGAGTCTGCATGCTCGCAGGTTGCGGGGCTCCGGAAGCGACTGTCGCGGAATCGCCGCATGAAGAGCACCACAAGATTCTCGTGACAAGTCCTGCTGCAAAAAACGTCACAGTCACGCAGAAGTACGTTTGTCAGATTCATTCACATCGACACATCGACGTGTGTGCTCTGGAGAGCGGATATCTTGAAGAGATTCCCGTCAAGGAAGGCCAGGAAGTCACGCAGGACGATCCGCTGTTCGTGATTCTGCCCACGCTTTACAGGGCAAGACTCGAAGCCGAAAAGGCTGAAGTAGATCTTGCGAAGATCGAATACAACAACACGGAAAAGCTATTCCAGCAAAAGGTAGTTGCACAGCCGGAGGTGGCGCTGGCCAAAGCCAAACTTGCCAAAGCCGAAGCAAAGATGCGGCTGACGCAGGCAGAACTGGATTTCACGACGATCAAAGCGCCCTTTAGCGGCATTATCGACCATCAGTATATGCAACAGGGCAGCCTGATTGCAGAAGGAGACATTCTTACGACTCTATCCGACAACCAAGTGATGTGGGTCTACTTCAACGTCCCGGAAAGAGATTATCTCGAATACGTTGCCGATCCACACAAGGATGATCTGATCGTCGAGCTTCAGCTTGCGAACGGGGAGAAGTTCTCCTATCCCGGACAAATCGGTGCAATCGAGGCTGACTTCAACAACGAGACCGGAAATATCGCCTTTCGCGCAGATTTCCCGAATCCGGATGGCCTGCTGCGCCACGGTCAGACCGGAACGGTATTGCTGGGCCGCGTTGTCCGGGCCGTCGTGGTGCCACAGCGCGCGACATTCGAAATTCTGGCCAAGAAATACGCTTTTGTCGTCACTGACGATGACGCCGACAGCGCGAGCGCGGGGGGTGATCACGAACAGCCAGTGACGGCCAATCATGATCATCCAGCATCACACGGTGTTGTACATCAGCGGGAGATCACCATTCAGGATGAACAGGACGATATCTTTCTGATCGGGAATGGTCTGACAGTTCACGACAAAATCATTCTTGAGGGAATTCGACAGGTGCGTGACGGGGAGCAAATTACCTACGAATTCAAGGCGCCAGAATCCGTTCTGGTCAACATGAAATACCACGCAGAATAGATCTCTGGCGCCGAGCATCGCGCAACAGGTCGACCAAAACGGATTCCGGCGCATATTGCGCATGCTCGCCCGCGCACGAACCGCTTTTTGTCATTCTGCAAACCAACCGGAAAAGAATTAGGACCATGTTCGCAAGAACACTGCATCGACCTGCGCTGGCCATCGTCATCTCACTGCTGATTCTCTTCATGGGCGGACTGGCGATCGTGGTGCTTCCGATTTCGCAGTTCCCCTCCGTCGCGCCTCCGAGCGTTCGGGTATCGGTGTCGTATCCTGGAGCGAGTGCCAAAATTCTGGTGGACTCGACCATGGTCCTCATCGAGCAGGCTATCAATGGCGTGCCGAATATGCGCTACATGCAGGGTGCCGCCACCAGTGCCGGCGAAGGAACGATCCAGATTACATTTGAACCCGGCACGGATCCCGACGTCGCTGTCATGAATGTGAACAATCGCGTGCAAATGGTTAAGAATAACCTTCCGCCGATTGTGCAGCGAGAAGGAATTATCGTCATGCAGAACATGACCAGCATGCTGATGTACGTCAACATTTTCAGCAGGGATCCGAACGTCGATCAAAACTTTCTTTACAACTATGCGACGGTGAAGGTACTGAACGAAATCAAGCGAATCCCGGGGATCGGAAGTGCTCAGATTCTCGGCAATCGAGCCTACGCGATGCGCGTCGAACTGGATCTCGAGCGAATGCGAGCCTACAACGTGGCCGCTGAGGACGTCATGGAGGCACTGGCGGACCAAAGCATGATCGGATCGCCCGGACGGCTCGGCCAGGCCACCGGCCAGACGTCCCAGACCCTGGAGTACGTGCTGACATGGATCGGGAGGTACGAGACGCCCGAACAATACGAAGACATCATACTGAAGGCAAACTCAAAAGGAGAAATCCTGCATAAGAGATGTCGCGAAGGTCTCACTCGGCTCATCATTCTACGATCTTTATTCAGACATTGACGGATTGCCATCCGCAGCCATCGTCCTTAAGCAGACTCCCGGGTCAAATGCAGCCGAAGTAATTGAAAAGGTCAAAGCCAAAGTCGAGGAAATCAGGAGACTACTTTTCCACCCGGTATGGATTACGCAGTCACCTACGACGTATCCAGCTTCTTGGAAGCGTCGATTGAGAAAGTATTGCACACGCTATTTGAAGCATTTGTGCTCGTGTCTCTGGTGGTGTTTCTGTTTCTAGGCGATATCCGCAGTACATTGATTCCGACACTGGCTGTACCGGTCTCGCTGATTGGAACATTCTTCTTCATGCTAATGTTCGGAATGTCCGTCAACTTGATCACACTGTTCGCCCTGGTACTGGCCATCGGTGTTGTGGTCGACGACGCAATCGTGGTGGTCGAGGCCGTGCACGAAAAGATGCACACGAAGCATCTCGGGCCGTATCAGGCGACTCAGCAAGTGATGCACGAAATCAGCGGCGCAATCATTGCCATTACACTGGTGATGACGGCCGTGTTTATCCCGGTCACATTCATGACGGGCCCGGTCGGCGTGTTCTACCGACAGTTTGCGCTGACAATGGCCATGTCCATTGTGATCTCCGGCGTGGTTGCTCTGACACTTACGCCGGTTCTGTGCGCGATGATTCTCAGATCGCACAGAACCCAATCCACGCAACGGGGCCTTGTGGGCGTACTGAACCGAAGTCTGGCGAGAGTTGCCGGCGGCTATGCCTTCATCGTTCGCGAATTGTTGTGCGCGTTGCTGGGCGTCGGAGTCGGTGCCGGCGTCTGGGCACTCCTGCAAAATGAATCCGTCCACTCGCTGTTGTCCGAGCAGTTTGAGCTGACAGCACCCCGACTGTGGATCATTGTCGGCCTGGTGGGAGTGATGGCCACCATGACCTTCCGTGCAAGGTTTTCGGGAGGTGAAGGAGTCACCAAGATACGCGGTCCTCTGGGAATGTTTTTGCACGCGTTTGACCAGGGCGTTGAAAAGGTCACAGCCGGCTACGCAGCAATCCTTGGAAAAATCGTGACTAGGCGGCTGTTTACTTTGCTCGTCATCGGCAGCTTCGGCTATGGAATCATGGCGGTGTCGAGAGTTCTTCCGACAGGCTTTATTCCATTGGAGGACCAGGGCATGATTTACGGCATCGTGCAGACGCCGCCCGGATCAACACTGGAATACACGAACTCAAAGTGTCATGAACTGCAGGCTATCTGCAAGGAGATGGACGAAATCACGTCCGTGTCTTCCATCGCCGGCTATGAGGTACTGACGGAAGGCCGTGGATCCAATGCAGGGACGTGTATCATTAATCTGAAGTCCTGGGCGGATCGGAATCTCACGTCCAAGCAGATCATTGAAGAACTTGAAGAGAAGGGCAGGGAAATCGCCAATGTGAAGCTGGAGTTTTTCGAACCGCCGGCTGTGCCGGGTTTCGGAGCGGCTGGCGGATTCGCCGTGAACCTGCTCGACAAGACGAACAGTGGCGATTATCTTGCTCTTGGTGAGGAGACGGACAGGTTCATGGAGGCACTGGGAAAACGCAGGGAGCT
Source organism: Planctomycetaceae bacterium (assembly GCA_041398785.1). NCBI lineage: Bacteria > Pseudomonadati > Planctomycetota > Planctomycetia > Planctomycetales > Planctomycetaceae > Planctomycetaceae bacterium. The sequence continues at coordinate 8,915 of JAWKUA010000015.1, forward strand.
GAAGGGACTGTTTACCTTTTTTGCGGCTAACTACCCGCAGTACGAGATCGTCATCGACAATAACGTCGCCATGCAGAAGGGAGTATCCATCCGTGATGCGATGGACAATCTGTCGATTGTGATCGGAAGCACGTGGGAGCAGGGGTTTGTGAGGTTTGGACAGTTCTACAAGGTTTATGTTCAGGCCGCGCCGCAGTTTCGGCGGTTTCCCGAAGACCTGGCGAACATGTTCGTAAAGAACGACAGAGGGGAGATGGTACCGTATTCGGCGTTCATGAAGCTCGAAAAGAAGCAGGGGCTCAACGAAATCACGCGATACAATCTGTATCCAACCGCCCCGATTCAGGGGGCACCTGCGAAAGGCTACAGCAGCGGTGAGGCCATTGCGGCCATTAAGCAGGTAGCTGCGGAAACGCTTCCGAACGGCTTTGATATCGACTGGCAGGGGCTGGCCTACGACGAATCCAGAGCGGGAGATACGGCAGTCTATATTTTTTTGATCGTTGTCATCTTCGTGTACATGGTTCTTGTGGCCCAGTATGAGAGCTTCCTGCTGCCACTGGCCGTCATTATCTCACTGCCGGTTGGAATCTTTGGAGCCTTTGCGCTACTGAAGGCGATGGGCCTGTCAAACGATGTTTATTGTCAGATCGGCATGGTCATGCTGGTTGGACTTCTCGGCAAGAATGCGATTCTGATCATTGAATTCGCCGTTCAGCGGCGGCAGGAGGGCCTGTCGCTTAAGGATGCCGCGATCGAGGGCGGGCGACTGCGATTCCGGCCGATTCTGATGACGTCCTTCGCATTCATCGTGGGGATGGTCCCGCTTGTCCGGGCCACGGGTGCCGGCGCTATCGGGAATCGAACGATCGGAACCACGGCTGCTGGCGGGATGCTTCTGGGTACCGTAGTCGGTGTTCTCGTGATTCCCGGCCTTTATTACATCTTTGGAACGATGGCCGATGGGAAGCACCTCATTCGAGACGAACACGATGAACCGCTGAGTGAGATGTTTAAACGCGAATCTGAAAGTCAAGATTGACGCAAGACGTTTCTGGCGACTCCGACCCGCTGCCGCCATGCGCTGCCTGGTCCCGGATCGGGACCATCGCGCGGCAGTGCACCGCCATGTCTTGCAGCCGAGAAGTCGGCTTCGGCAGGTCTCACTGGTGCGATTACGCAGGATTCGAAGAGATTTCCGGTTCAGTATTCGCACCTTTCAACCGGAGAGCAGGACCATCCGATTCCTGTCCACGGAAGCGCGGCCCGAGACGTGACGGTTTTTCCGGTGTTGGTACAACGCTCAACCGGTTCGAAGGATCCAGACAGGAAAACACTGACCGGAAGACGCACTGGAGGACGAAAGTCAATGGTTGGAGTCAGGGCCAACCAGAACTGCATATGCTGCCGCATGACGCTCGATGTCGGATGGCCGACAGTCGAAAAACTCTCAGGGACGAGAACGATGCATCCTTTCGCACGACCTGCGAACACGCAGCAAATAAGATCTGCTGTTTTCGCGGCAGTCTTCGTTTGCCAGTTTCTGGTGACTCCGGGATGCCGAATCCCCGGTTTGCGCGGTCCGGACCCGGGAAAGCAGGTGCCGGAATCCTTCAAGGTGCCGGCGGATGAGGAGTTCGACTGGGAAAGTTCAGGAAGGATTGACTTCCACGAGTTCTTCAATGATCCGATTCTGACGGGCCTGATCGACCAGGCACTGGTCGACAATCAGGAACTCCGGATTCTGGCTCAGGATATTCAAATCGCCGGCAATGAGACATTTGCGCGGAGCGGTGCCTATCTGCCGTTCTTCTTTCTCGGAGGACGTGCCGGGGCAGAGAAACCCGGTGCGTTCACGCGTTCCGGCGCCGTTGAGGAAAACCTGACGGCACGCGGCAGGCGTTTTGGTGAGCCGCTACCTGATTTTCTCGTCGCCGCCAATATCTCATGGCAGCTTGATATCTGGGGACAACTTCACGATGCGCAGCGTGCGGCATGCTTGCGATACCTGGGAACCATTGAAGGTCGGAACTACGTTGTTACCCGCCTCGTCGCCGAGCTTGCCGACAATTACTATGAGTTGATGGCGCTGGACAAGCGACTTGAAACACTGGACATCACGATCGCGCTGCAGGAAGCGAGCCTTAAACTGGCGCAAGCCAAGAAGGATGCCGGCCGCGGTACGGAACTGGCGGTTCAGCGGTTTCAGGCGGAAGTCTACAAGAATCAAAGCCAAAAGCTGATCATTGCGCAGGAAATCATCGAGGTCGAAAACCGGATCAACTTCCTGGCCGGTCGCTACCCGCAGACCGTCGATCGCAGAGTCGAGGACTTCGTCAATCTTGAACTTCCGGCACTGAGCGCCGGAGTTCCTTCACAGTTGTTGCAGAATCGTGCAGACATCCGGCAGGCGGAACGTGAACTGGCAGCATCCGGCCTTGAAGTTGATATTGCCCGTGCGAACTTCTATCCCTCGCTGATCATCAACGCCGGTGTGGGTTACAACGCGTTTAATGCAAAATATCTGTTCAATACTCCGGAATCTCTGATCTACAATCTTGCCGGTGACCTGGTTGCGCCCGTAATCAACAGACGAGCGATCGAGGCGGAATATTGCAGCGCGAATGCCGAACAGATTCAGGCCCTGTACAACTACCAGCGAACGATCCTGAACGCCTTCACGGAAGTCGTCAACCGCATGAACAAGGTTGACAACTACCGGAAGAGCCTGGCGGTCAAGCGGCAGCAGTTGCAGGCGCTGGAATCGTCAGTCGACGCTGCCACCAAGCTCTTTCAGAACGCCCGCGCGGAGTACGTCGAGGTGCTGCTGGCTCAACGTGACCTGCAGGAGGCCCGGATGGTCATCATCGAGACTAAGCAGCAACAACTGGCAGCTACCGTGGACGCCTATCAGGCGCTCGGCGGTGGAGGTCATGTGCAGGCAGCGCAACAATAATTGCTGTTGCACGGGCCTCTGCGCCTACCGCTTGACGATCTCCTGACGTGAGTCTACGACTGCTTCGGCCGCGCAGTGCAAGGCGGTTAGATCAGCGGGCAGGGAATCCAGGAGAATTTTCTGACCGCTTCAGAGGATTTCTGCAGCGCGTGGCTGGCCAGCGGTGCAGGAAAATCGGTGATCCGCTTCGTTTCGGAACGTTGATCGCATTGGCGACCATCTGCATCAGACAAACCTGAACCTCCCTGGCACGAGAGCCTGAGACCGCCATCCACTGGTCATGCAGGCGTCAGCAGAGAGGCAGTCTGACGCGTGCAGCCAATCTGCTGAGTCCGGGCACGGCCGACTACGGAACCGCTTATTGGTGGGACCGACGAGGCGTGTGGCTGGAGCCCGCACGACGATTAGCCTTCCGGTCATGTGCGTGGAATGGACAATGCCCGATCACGGCGAATCGGTTTCGAGCCTGATCGCCAAACGAGATGTTTACCGTTCCGTTTGGGCGCCCCGCACTTCACTGGACTTGATGTACACGGCTCTGCGGAGGCGATTGATGCCTCCCAGCGGCCGGTGTTCGACAACTCCGTGCCAGGGAGTGAAAAACAGTTTCTCACATCGTTCCCGGAGCGATGCCGAGTCGAATTCCTGCGGCGGAATCTCGATCGTAGCGACCGCTGTAAACTCGTCGTGCCATTCCGTGGACGCGTTCTCAATGTCGGCCGCGACATCCAGTTCCGACGCATCCCTCACCTGAATTTCAAAAGCAAAGACGACCGGTTCTGACTGCAGACGCCGGGCGAGTGCGTCGCGCAGATAGTCCGGTGATGCGACGTCCGGCGAGTCACTGCTGCGATTGACGGGACGGGCACGAAACTTCATGACTCGATGTTCTCCGAAGAGAAACGGCGCGGCACTGAAGTAGGCGGCGTCGACCGGACTTGCCGGCGGCATTTCGAATGCGCCCCTGTCGCCGTCGACCTGTGGCGATGCAATCCGGGCCGCAATTTGTGCCGTCCGTCTGGCTCGCTCTGCTTTATCCGGATCGCCGGACTCCATCAGCCGCTTTACAAACTCTGCACTTTTGTCTGTCACCGACGGGTCGAGCAGAAGTTTGGTGATGACTTCGTAGTCCTCGACATTGGCAAATGCAAACGCCGGCTGATTGACCATCACGAAATCCTGCGTCAGCGCGCCGCTTCCCGGGAGCAGCGGTTCCCCTCTCACACCGAACAGCTTGACAGCCATGCCCCGGCTACCGTGAACCGGGCTTCCATCGCCGTCAGTTGTCGAGTCCGGACCCGGAATGACACTTGCGTTTGAGAATCGAATCAACGCTTCATAGGACGCACCCGGTTGAAAGACTCCCACGGCAAGATCCGCAGGCAATTCCGGAGACACGGTGAACGTGGCTGTGACGCAGCCATGATCCTTGGGATGGACGCCGCGGAGAATCGGTTTGTCGCGGTACATCGCCTGCATCCGGCGGGCGGTCATGTCCACAATGCCGGCGATCTGTTCTTCTTCGCCGTTTGGAATCTGCTCGAGCTGCACCTGCTCGTCGGTCACGGGACCCGGGAGCCACTTCATGAACTCGATCAGCGCGAATCGTTCGTTGTCCGTGAAATCCCGCCATTCTCCATTCTCGAACGTTTGTGTGAACCCTTCGTGGACATCATGGCCGTGGCCCTCATGCCCCGCATTGGAATTGCCGGGGATCGGAATCCCGTGTTCATCGAATACCCGGAACATTGAGCCGATTTCGGCCGGCGTCGTTTCAAATCCAACCCGGAGCGGATCAAACCTGCGCGAACCCACCCAGAACGAAGCTGAACGTTGCTTCGCCGACAACAGGGTTTCATAGAGATTGGGGACTGAACCGTTGTGAAAATAGGGAGCCGATGCCCAGATTCCCTCCAGCGGTCGCGAGATGAAGCCCGGCGCGTTTCGGTTCGGATCGCCGGGATGCAGCGAGTCGACGTGAGTGTTTTCAATCGCGTCCCGTTTGCGTTTCACTCTTTCGACGACTTCCGCCACAAGCCGGATGCGGGGGATCTGCTCTCGCCCTCCCAGCAGCGGCCCCAGCGGCCCGGTGAATGCGAGGTCTTCGGGAGAGAGATTTTTCAGAAACTGTAGATCGGTTCCCACCATTGCAGTGCGGATCGGAATTCTTCCCAGGTGGTTGAGTGCAAAACTGCCATCTTGTTTACGCAGCGGATGGCATGACTGGCAGTTCTGACGAAACAGCTCCCTTCCGAGATTGACCTTCTCCGTATCGAGCTTGCCGAGAATATGCTCCGGCCACGGCGGCGGTCTGAGGTTCTGCAACAGTCCGTGTTCCAACCGCACAAGATTCGCCAGACGAACCGTCGAATCGAACTGGCCGGGACCCGCGGCCACGCTGAATGCGCCAAACACTCCCAGCACTTCGCCAACATTGCGGTTCTCCGCGTTTGAGGCGGAGGCGCCCCACTGGACATGGCTCATCCGGGGTGTATTCCACAGCGTCGGATAACTGACTGGCGCATTCGACGGCCGGTGGTTTCGCGAATCATCCAGGGCCGTTTCGCACACCGCGTTCAGAATCGCACCAAAGGCGTCCAGTCTTCCGAATCCGTATGAGTGCTGTGCCTTGTTGCGCGCCACGAGTCGGTTGACTGCGTCCGCGACCTGCGCCACTTCCTCCCGCAGTTGCTCGACGTTGCCAGCGTCGCGTCCGAGTCTTTCCGAAAACCGTGCCAGCTTCTTGTGATTGCGATGTGTTGCGTCCAGAGATTTGCCCAGATCCCGCAGAAATGACTCGAAGTCCACCTGCGCCGAACCACCCTCGATGCGGATTGTGTCCCCTGCGAATTCCATCTCATGAGTGTGGCAGGCAGCGCAAGTCAGACCAAACCAGGATCTGCGTTCCCTGGGATAAAGTTTCTCGTCAAATGCGCTCCCGAGATACGCCTGCTTGATCTCAAATCGAGTCGCGGCTTCGATCTGAGAGACGTCGGACTCGCGCAGGCCGGCCAGCCTGTTGAATTCCGGATCAATGCCGTCGCGGACAAAGCCGACAGGCAGCGCATCGGGATTTCGGGGTGAGGCAGAAGCCGGGAGAACTCCGTAACGGCGCATGTTCTCGTCGTCGCGGAAAAGACGCCGGTTATGGACCTGTTCCAGCGCCAGGAACCACTGGTACGGAATCAGTTGCGACCCCTGTGCGGTGAAGTAAAACTCCTCGCGGTCTTCAGGCGTCCATCCCTGGTCAAGGTCATGTGTCTGGCCGCGGGCGTTCGCCGCGACTGAAGCGATCAGCAGGATGAGAAGCGTTCGCATGTCAGATGCGCCTTTCCGCTGAAGCCGAAACGACCGGAGTTGCATCATCTGACAATCGGATCGACATTGAGTCGAGGATACCGCCGCTGATTTGGAACAAAGTGAATTCCACGAAGCGGTTCTGGTCAACTCCTCTCTGCAGATGGCAGCGGGACCCAACCGCAGTCGTCGAGTTGCATCCCTCGGCAGACGCGTTCCGGTGCGGTGACTCAGCGGAGCGTGGAACAGGCACCGGCAGCGACCATCGTGCAGTTGCGGCAGAGCGGCTGCAGTATTTCGATGATGATCACACCGCCGAATCACAGAATGGCGGCTTCGGCACAGCCCCGGCCCGGGTTGAACGGATCGACGTGAACACGACCCCGCAGAGGACGAATCTGCGCCTGTCAACGACTGTTGTTAAGCGCACGACACTTACCGGTTGTACGCCCAGACTGACTAAACGCGCGGCAGCCATGTGCCGGCCGATACACCGCCACTCACTTCCGCGGAGTGTCGAATCGCACGCGATGTCAGGGTGCGCTCAGAGCCGCGTCGTCGCGTAGAAGTCGACCATCCCAAAGAACAGCAGTGCGGAACACAGGACACTGAGTCCGACAACCAGGCTCCCGATGATGCGAGTTCGCCTGATCTGCCACCACATGAATATGCCTGTGAGCGCCCATGTCACCATTGCAAACGCCATCGTATCAAGCAGCAGCGACCAGACCATTCTGGCATTCCAGTGCGGTGGCTGGCCGTGCGAGGTGTGAAGTCGCATGAAGAACTGGCGTGCCGAAAATCCCGGATCACCCGGCCTGTAAGGCGTTACGTCCACGTGACCATCCCGCAGCACATACGTGACGAGCGCCGGTGAACCGTCGACCTGCGCCAGAAAGTTCAGCTTGCACCATCCGCGGGGACGCGGCGCTGAAGCCGATTCAATACCTGCGCTTGTCATGATTGCCGGGACAGCCTGTTGCGCAGTGGAATAAGGATTCTCGGGCAACTCGATGTTTTTCACACCGGGAAGCAGGGCCTCCATCGAAGCAGCGTCAGGAATCTCGACGACTCTTGCCGAACGGACCACGGGGTCGATATGCACGGCATGCTTTCGGTTGTCGGCGGTGACCTCCAGAATAACGTCGTTGTTGAACGCCGCTCTGTGGTTGCTGTCAAGCGCGATCGTGTGCCCGGGTGCCGCTTCCTTCATCGCGGCAACGACGCATTCAGCGAGGTCGGACGGCGCTGGAAAGACGGCGAGGCTGCTGTCGGCCAGTTGTTCGGCGGGAACATCAACGAAACTCGACTCCGGAAACAACCAGAGATGGTTGAACATCGCGCCGGTAATCCCGTACAGCAGGACCCACGGCAACAGAAACAGTCCGGCGTACAGATGAACGCGACGAATGAAGATGTTGAGACGCCCTGCAACTCGCCGTCCTGACTTCGACGCTGAGGGCGCGGAGGAATCACCGGACACGGAAGTGGCTTTCGCTGAAGCGGATTGATGCTGGCAGTGCGGGCTGGTGCACCGGCATTACATCACCACAGGCTGATCCACGCAATCTGCAAATGAATCCGCAGGTCGGCCGGAATCCCTGCGGCTTCGAGATTCTGCAACCTCTCACCGAACTCCACAACACAGGCGATGTTGCCGACTCTGCAGCCCGCTGCTTGCAAACCCGCCAAACCGACCCGAAACTGGGCAGGGAGTTGCAGAATGCCTCACGCGTCCGGACGTGGTAAATGTCGCGTCCGTGAGTCAAACTCCGTCGGTCACCAGCGGGAATTGGAAAATGAATATCGTCACTCACGGTGTTGCCATCAAACGAGCAGTTGCCGAAGCACTGACATTGGGTATCGTCATTTTGGCAGCACGCTCTGTCGCCGCATCGCCTCAGAGTGAACTGACAACCGAGCAGGTGCGTCAGTCGGTCCAGAGCAGCATTCCCTTTATTCAGGAGCGGGGTGTCTGGTGGATCGATGAAAAGAAATGCGTGTCCTGCCACCGGATCAGCACGATGGTCTGGAGCCTGAACACTGCCCGACGAAACGGCTTTGAAGTGAGTGACAGGCTGGACGAATGGATCAACTGGGCAACGGAGTCGCCGCTTAAAAAGGACGCCGATGGCAAGGCGGCCGGCCTTCTCAACAAGGAAGGCGTTGCCCAGCTTCTGATTGGGCTCAACCGAGATGCAAATACGGTTGACAGTGAACTCGCGGACCTGCTTCTGGACGGGCAGCAGCCGGATGGATCGTGGAAACCGTGCGGACAATTGCCGGGTCAAAAACGCCCCCTGTCAGAAACCGCCGGTGTTTCAACGATGTGGCTCACCTTGGCGCTCGTCAACGACGGCCGCACAGAACAGGCCAGTCCTGCGGTCAAGCTTGCCACCTGTTTTATCACGGAAAGCCCGGCAGGAAAAAGCACCGAGTGGTATGCGCTGCAGGTGCTGCTCGCCGCTCAGACGGGTGATTCTGCGTCGCGAGATGGTTACGTCGATGCACTGCGGGCACAGCAGCAGGCGGATGGCGGCTGGGGGTGGCTGGTTGGTGAAGAAAGTGATGCACTGGGAACCGGTATGGCGCTGTACGCATTGATTCGCGCAGGTGTGAATTCCGAAGATCCCGCAATCGAACGTGCACAACGCTTTCTGGTCAGCACTCAGCACGACGATGGCTCATGGGCAGTTCGCGGCACAAAGGCCGGTAAGAAGGAACACGTCGAAGAGACTGCGTCATACTGGGGCACAACCTGGGCCGCGTTGGGGCTCATGGCCAGCCTTTCGGGAAAACAGGACTAGCTGCCTGCAGACAAATCCGCAGGCATCCGGCTTCGCAACGCGTGGTCAAACTGCCGCCCGTGGTCAACAGGCGCGTGCAACAAACTGACGCGGTAAACTGCCAAGTCTTGACATTTGTCCAACGAGCCCGCAGGATGCACCGTAGTCGGGGGGGGGTATGCGTCCCTTGCCTGAACGGTTGCGGAATGAGTCGCGGCTTCGAGATTCTTTCTCGAAACTCACTGCGCGATTCCCGGATATCCAAAGCAAACGATGATCGTCTCTCATTCATCCCTCGGTGACACGTCGCGCGCTGCGTTGAGAGCAGTGATGGGCTGTCGTCGTTCGATGGTGATGGTGATTGTTGCCGCGGTGGCAGGCATTGGTTCGAGTCCGACGGCCAGGGGTGGTTGTGGAGACTACGTTTTCCGCAATGGAAAACCAGTGCTGGTCGACGGGCACCACGTTGCGGCGGCTGGCCATGAAGAAGCACCCGGGCGTGTTCCGTCAGGTCGTTGCCGGGGACCGAATTGTTCCTCCGCGCCTCTCATGCCGGCCGATCCGGCGTCACCGATCGTTGTCAAGTACCGCGTAGAACACGCGGCGGCAGCGTTGTCGGGAGGTGGCAGTGTGGAGCGCGAAGGCTGTCTGCGTCTGGCTTCTGAAGTCGCAGAATCCGCCGACCCTGCTGAGATCTTTCATCCGCCGGAACGCGGCTGAAGGCGATTGTCAGCAAGTCAGGTGTCGGTCGTGATGTGTCCCATGATCGTGAACGGGGTTTGAGCCTGCGCAATTGGCAGCAGGCAGGACTCCGGCACACAAGCCACTTCTTGTCGAATGTGGCCGCGATCCGTGTGGTCATCATGAGACAGCGACAGACTGCCGCTCTGCGCGAGTTGAAATCTGTTGCGCAGGCTGTTCCGGCCCACCTGATTCCCCGGTCGCCCTCCTCGTCCCTGTATGCCGCTGCGCTCGATTGATCCCGCGGGGTGAAATGAGCGCATATGTCTGTCGGCCGTGCGCTGTCAAGCCACACTGCGAGCGCTGCTGCGCATCGAAAGCCCGGCCAATCCTGACCGACCGTAACTTGAATCGTTTGTGACTCACTTCCCGTTGCGGCCTGCGCGCACGGCGCGGCGGCCGACACCGATTTCAGCATTCATCTCTATTCCGGAGTTATCCCCATGAAACCTGGTATCCGACATTTTCGCGGTTTCACTCTCATCGAATTGCTCGTCGTCATCGCGATCATCGCAATTCTGATTGCTTTGCTGTTGCCGGCAGTGCAGCAGGCTCGTGAGGCGGCTCGCCGAACACAGTGCAGAAACAATCTGAAGCAGATCGGGCTGGCTCTGCACAACTACCACGATGTGCACCAGTGTTTTCCGTTCGGCCAGGGTGGAACCGGCGATCGCTATTCCGCGATCAGCCAGATTCTGCCCATGCTGGAGCAGGGACCGTTGTACAGCCACATTGATTTTGAGTCGCAGCTTGCTGCCCCGGTCAACGATCAGGCACGGCTGACAGAACTATCCGTCCTGCGATGTCCGTCCGATTTCAGTAATCCTCAGACGCAGTCCGGTGGAGCGATCAATTACTACGGCAACAAGGGAAGCGGCATTCTGTGGCAGTCTCCAAATCAGAATGGCGTGTTCTTTCGATCAAGCCGAGTGCGGTTCCGCGACATCACGGACGGAACCAGCAACACGGCTGCGTTCAGTGAACGACTTGTGACCGACGGTAACAACGGAACGGTCAGCCCGGAATCCGACGTGTTCCTGGCCCTCAGCGATCCCGCTGACCAGGACGAAGCTGTGCAGCAATGCGCTGCTGTCGACATCAGCAATCTGGCCAGTCAGTTCCCAATTTTCATGGGGGCTCCCTGGTTGAACGGCCAGCACTGCTATCTGCACGTGGATGTACCGAACAGCAGATCGTGCGGCTTCTTTCCGACGAAAGCCACGATGCCACCCAGCAGCCGACATACCGGCGGCGTTTACGTTCAACTGGCGGACGGCAGTGTCCGGTTCGCCAGTGACAACATCGACCTGCGAGTGTGGCGGGCGCTCGGCACGCGTGACGGCGGCGAAATCATCCGCGAGTTCTAGAAAGGCCGCACGATGACCATTCACCAGCCCCCGATCCCGGATACGGCCAAAGTGTCTGAATCACATTGTGCGACACATCTCGAAGTCGTTGCACCGCGGTGCAGGCTGCAGCTTCGACGCGCCCAAAGGTTTCGGCCGAGTTACGGCATCGTTTGCATGCTGCTGCTGCTGGCTGTCGTGGCCGGATTTGTCGGCTGCGCCCGGCGAGTCCGGGTCGCCGCATCCTGTCGAGCCCACACTGGCAAGACGGACGTTACGAACCGTGCTCGAGGGCTGGAAGGAAGAACCGTCACTCGAACGGTGGCGCACTCAGCACACGGACATCGTTGTGCAGGACATGGACTGGCTGATGGGGCACCGGCTCACAAGCTTCGTACTCCTCGATGAAGGTCGCGCCGTTGACGCGAACCTGCACTGCGATGTCCGGCTGACGCTTGTCGATTCGGACAATAAGTCGACGGAAAAGACGGTGACATACCTTGTGGGCACCAGTCCAAAGCTGACAGTGTTTCGTCAGATCATTCCCTGAACCTCTTCGGCCGCTTTGGAGAAACCATCATGTGGAAATGCTCTTTACCTCACCTGAAAAGGAAGACGGCGCCGAGGCGCATACTGACTGAAGTGAAGATTGCTGTGTGCTCAATGATTGTGATAAGTGGGCTGTGCTGGTCGTCGTCCGTTTCCGGGCAGGAGCCGCCGAGCTTTCTACACGCAGCGGGGACCTCACACGTTCCACTGCCTGATAGCGACGTGGCGTGGGAACACCTGCCTGGCTGTGAAGACGCCGGAGCCCCCTGCCGTCATGGGCTCGTGCGCTCGCGGAATCGCTGCCGTATACGACGGCCGCCGTGCTGGAGCTCGACGGCATCTATCGCGGCAGCACGGCGCTGGACCCGAAACTGCGAGCGAAAATTCGCTGGACGGTGGCCAGTGCCAACCGCTGCGGGTACGGGATGGCGTACGCCGTTGCCGACCTGCGAGCCGCCGGAGCGGACGAAGAGGAGATCGCCGCACTGCAGAGCAGCCGCACGGATCTGCCGGCTCGTGAACGCGCGCGCTGGACTTCACTCGGCAAATGACGATCGCCGCACACGAAGTCACGGATGCCAGGTCGAAGCGCTGCGACTGGAGTTCGGCGAGCCACAGCTTGTGGCGATGGTGCTGCAGATTGCCTATGCCAACTTCATGGACCGGCTGGTGCTGTCGCTGGGTGTCACAGTGGAAGATGGAGGACCGATTCCTCCGCGAGTCTTCAGGTTTCCGGCATTCGAAACGCTGAACGACATCCCAAAGGCTTCCCGGCCGGAGCAGTCGGAGACCCCTGCCGACGCAGAACGGCCTCGACAGTCGTTGAAGATGCAGGAAGTGTTTGGCCGCGACTGGTCTTCGCTGCGATTCGATCAACTGAAGACCATGCTGCAGCATCAGCAAGACCGAAAGGCTCGCGTCAGTATCCCGGACTGGGAGAGCGTCCAAAGCCGGTTGCCCGCCGGCATGTACCCAAAGGACCGCGAGATGAAGATTCGCTGGAGCCTGGTGGTATTGGGCCATCAGCCGGAACTGGGTATCGCCTGGCTGCGCTGCCTGCGCGTGTTTGGCCGAGAGGCCGAGTTTGATCGTGTACTGGCCGAAAGTATGTTCTGGGTCGTCACTCGCAGTCTGCAGTGCTTTTACTGAATGGGGCATACTCAGATGCTGCTCGCGGTCGCGGGCCTGAACCAGCAACGCATCGATCAGCGAACGGAATCCATGGCTTCCGGGGACTGGTCGCAGTTTTCAACCGCCGAACAGACAGCGTTCGCCTTTGCCCGAAAGCAGTCTGTTTCGCCGGCAGATATTACGCAGGCGGACGTCCTGCAACTCATTGCACAGTTCGGTACTGAAAGAGCACTCGATGCCATCTGGTGGTCGTCGCGATGTCACTTCATGACGCGCGTTGCCGATGCGTTTCAGTTGCCGCTCGAACAGGAAAACGTCTTCGAGGAACGCGCGAAAGACAAGTCTGCCAACCAGGAATCTGATTCACCAAGAATACAACTTCCGGACAATGAGACCTCGGAAGAGTGACCTACTCCTTCACCCGTTTATCGTTTTGCGGAGCACTAACATGACTATTCGAAAATCGCTGGCAGCCGCAGTCGACTGCGTCGCACGACCGTTCTCCATGCGACCGGTGTCTGTCGAAACGCAGCTTGGAACCGATACGCTCGCGGCGTTTGTAATCGTCGCCGACGTCCTGAAACTGATCCTGCTCGTGTCGCTGGTCACCGCATTTGCGGCAGCAACCGTCGCGGATGAACGGACCGATCCACCGGCGATACCGGTGTCTGAACAACAGGCAGAACGGCCGGATGATGAACTGACACCGGAGGCGCAGCAGGCTGCTGCCGATTTGATGGCGCAGCTTCCGGAAGATTCAGAAGCTCGCGCGATGCTGGATTCCATTCTTGACGGAAGTCAGCTTGGCCCGGGAGAAGGGTGGTTCGCCACGGCGGTGTCGCAAACACTGTTCGGCTGGGACCATGTTGTGCAGTCCTGCGATGCCGATCATGACGAGACCGTCACCGCAGAGGAGTTTGGGGGAACCGCCGACGACTTCGAACGGATCGACCGCAACGGCGATCACATCCTGACCGAAGCCGACTTTGACTGGAGCCTCCATTCGCTGGAGCGCACTCCCGGCGTCATGCTGTTCTTTCAGGCGGATCGGGATGCCAACGGAAAGCTGACGAAGCAGGAAATCGTCAGCATGTTTGAGTCACTCGATTCGGATGCACGAGGGTTTGTGTCGCTGGATGAGCTGCGAGACCAGTTCCAGCCTCCCGATGAACAGCAGCAGCAGGAACGGCGGGCCAGCCGGAGCGATCGTCCCAGTCGCAGCACACTGGTGCTGGGTCTTCAGCGGCAGGAAATCGGATCGCTCAGCCCAGGTCCTGACGTGGGTAACGCAGCACCGGATTTTACGCTGAAGAGAATTGACCACGGCGACGACGTCACGCTGTCACAGGAAATCGGTGAACAGCCGATCGTACTGATCTTCGGAAACTTCACCTGCGGGCCGTTTCGCAGTCAGGCAGGAAACATCGAGAAGCTGTACGAACGCTACCGGAATCGCGCGAAGTTCTTCCTGGTCTATGTTCGCGAGGCGCATCCGACCGACGGCTGGAATATGAACAGCAATCAGCGGGTGGGGATCGAAATTGCCCAGCCGGCAGAACAGCAGCAGCGAATGAAGGTCGCTCAGACCTGTCAGCAGCATCTGGATCTGGACCTGCCGTTTCTCGTTGACACGATCGACGACCAGGCGGGAACAGCGTACAGCGGAATGCCGAACCGCCTGTATCTGATCGACCGCGACGGCCGGATTGTCTTTAAGAACGGCAGAGGCCCGTTCGGTTTTCACCCGCGCCAGCTGGAACAGGCACTATTGCTGCTGCTCAACAACCGGCAGCAGACGAGATCAGGGAACTGATCCGACGCCCGGACAAAGGCTGCCTGATCCCGTTCGTGCATCGTTCATTTTTGGAGAACACCACGCAATGTCGTCTCCCGTTCCAACACAAGCGACCGAATCGCTGGCGCGCGGCCGCAGGAAATACGTCAAGGCCGTCGGCCCCCGGTTGCGGCTACTGCTGTATCTCGTGTTTGCGCTGACCGCACTGCTGGCGGCAAATTCCGGTTACCTCGCCAGCATCACCGCGCTGGAATGGGCAACTGAGAAGACGTACCAGAATTTCTTTTATCAATAGATGTTTCTGGGCCATCTGGTTCTGGGGTTGCTGCTGATTGTGCCGCTGGTGTTGTTCGGAACGATTCATCTGCTGGCCACGCGTCATCGCCGGAATCGTCGTGCCGTCCGCGTCGGGTACATGCTGTTCAGCACTTCACTGCTGGTGCTGGCAAGCGGGCTGATGCTGATGAGGATCGGCGGCTTCGACCTCAGGCAGCCTCAGATGCGGACCGCCGTCTACTGGATGCACGTGATTGCTCCGCTCGCTGCCTGCTGGCTCTACTGGCTGCACCGTCTGGCCGGACCACGGATCAAATGGCGGATCGGGATCTCCTACGGTGCGGTCGTCGGCATCGCCGTGCTGGGAATGTTGTGGATGCATTCCGGTGATCCGCGCTACTGGAATGCAATCGGTCCGGAGTCCGGGGTCAAGTATTTCGAACCGTCGCTGGCACGCACGGCGACAGGCGACTTCATTCCCGCCAAAGCAATGATGAATGACCAGTACTGCGCAAAATGCCACGCGGATGTCCACCGCGGCTGGCAGAACAGTGTTCATCATTTCAGTTCCTTCAATAATCCGCCATATCTCGCCAGCGTCAATGAAACCCGTCGGGTATCCCTGAAGCGGGACGGCAGCGTTCAGGCCTCCCGATGGTGTGCGGGGTGCCACGATCCCGTCCCCTTCTTCAGTGGTGCGTTTGATGATCCCGAATTTGATGTGGTCAAACACCCGACGTCACAGGCCGGAATCACATGCACCGTGTGCCATGCAATGACTCACGTCAACTCGGCCCGCGGCAATGCGGACTACACCATCGAAGAACCGCTGCACTATCCGTTTGCCTACAGCGACAACTCCATCCTGCAGTGGGTGAACAACCAGCTCGTGAAGGCCAAACCCTCGTTTCACAAGAAGACCTTCCTGAAGCCGTTCCACAAAACGGCGGAATTCTGTTCGACGTGTCATAAAGTTCATCTGCCGTTCGCACTCAATCATTACAAGGACTTTCTCCGCGGACAGAATCACTATGATCCCTACCTGCTGAGCGGTGTTTCCGGGCACGGCATCCGCAGCTTCTATTATCCGCCCGCTGCAAAAACCAATTGCAGCCAGTGCCACATGCCACTGATGCCGTCGGATGACTTTGGTGCCCGGATGTTCGCCGACGCGACGGAGCTGAGTGTGCATGATCACTTATTTCCGACGGCCAATACAGGAATTGCCTGGCTGCTGGACAAGCCGGAGATTATTGAAGCTCACCGTTCATTTCTTGACGGTGTCATGCGCGTGGACATCTTCGGGATCAGAGACGATGTTGAGATCGACGGCCGGCAATTCGCGCCTCTGCGCCCGGTGGTTCCAACGCTGGAACCCGGCCGGAATTACCTGCTGGAAGCGGTGGTTCGCACCCTGAAGATGGGGCATCTGTTTACTCAGGGAACCGTTGACTCCAATGAAGTCTGGCTGGATGTAACGGTGAAGGCGGGTGATCGTGTCATCGGCCGCAGCGGTGCTCTTGATGTGTCACGCGGCAACGAGGTGGATCCGTGGTCTCATTTCGTGAATGTGTTCATGCTTGACAGGGACGGCTACCGCATTGATCGCCGCAATGCGCAGAACATCTTCACTCCGCTCTACAATCATCAGATTCCGCCGGGAGCAGGTCAGACCGTTCTCTACGGGCTGTCCGTTCCGCCGGATACTGACGCGCCGATTACTGTGGACGTCAGGTTGCAGTACCGCAAGTTCGACCGGCAATATATGGAGTTTGTTGCAAAAGAGAACGCGAATCTCGGGAAGTCAATCCGGGGGTTCAAGCCGGATGAGCCCTATGTCAATGAACTTCCGATTGTGACGCTGGCAACGGATCGGATCACATTTCCTGTCGCCGGTGTCGACGCTGCGGTTGACAATCCCAATCCCGAGTTTCCCGTATGGCAGCGCTGGAATGATTATGCCATCGGACAACTGCTCAAGGGAAAGTCGCAGCTGAGGCAGGCAGAAGAAGGGTTTCTGGAGGTGGAGAAGCTCAATCGCTGGGACGGTCCCATGAATCTGGCCCGCGTGTTGGAAGCCGAAGGCCGTCTCGACGAAGCCGTGGAGGCCCTGCAGCGGGCTGATGCGTTTCGCGACGAGGAAGGCTTCCCGCGATGGACATGGGCCTGGCTGAGCGGCTCGGTGAATCGTCAACAGGGCCGTCTGGAGGAAGCCGTTCTGAATCTCCGCAGTGCGCTTGATGACAGCACGGAGGAAACGCGAAAGCGAAAGTTTGACTTCAGCAAAGACTATGAAGTGCGCAACATGCTGGGGCAGACACTATTCGATGTCGGTCGCCAGCGGGCAAGGCAGGATCTTCGCGATGAGGCGGCCGATCTCTGGCGGCAGGCAATTGCCGAATTCGAAAAGACACTCGAACTGGACCCGGAGAACGTCACCGCCCATCACAATCTGCAGTTGTTATATGCGGAGATTGGTAATGACGCGAAAGCGACAGAACACGAAGTCCTGCACCGCAGGTATAAGCCGGATGATAATGCCCAGAGCCGCGCGGTACGGCTGGCCAGAGAACGCTATCCGGCGGCAAACCACGCGGCCGAGGCCGTGACGATCTATCCTCTGCACCGCGACGGAGCGCCAGGACTGACGCCCACACACGCGGATGTTGCCCGCACCCGATAGGGACACATTTCCGGTCAGAACCACGGAGCAGTCGCGTCTGACATGATTTTCCAGATTCTGATCGAAACAGAAATTCAGCAGGATAATTCCCGTGAACTCACAGATCCCCCACGACCCACTGGTCGATGACACTGATCCCGAAACGCAGGAACGTGATGACGCAGTCATCGGAACAGCCCTGCGGGCGTCCCTGATCGTGTTGGCGCTCCTTGCGACCTGCGGCGGCGGTACCATCTGGTGGCTGACTCGTCCGGCACCTCCGGCTCCGGAACAGAAAACGCAGCTTGCCAAAGTGGAGGTTCGGGAATCTCCGCAGCTTCCGCTGCCGTCGATCAGATTCACAGATATCACCGAAGAAGCGGGCATCGCTTTCATCCACGAAAACGGCGCCGCAGGTGAGAAGCTGCTGCCGGAAACCATGGGTAGTGGCTGCGCGTTTCTGGACTACGATGGCGACGGAGATCAGGATCTGCTGCTCGTAAACTCCCGGCGATGGCCCTGGGATTCCCGTGCGTCGCAGGACCGGCCGGCGACAATGGCGTTGTACCGGAATGACGGCACCGGTGTTTTCACGGATGTGACACAGCAATCCGGTCTGGACGTCTCGCTCTACGGAGTCGGCGTCGCCGTCGGCGATTACGACAGCGACGGCCGGGTAGACGTGTTCATCTCGGCTATCGGAAGCAACTCGCTGTTTCATAACGAAGGGGAAGGCAAATTCCGGGATGTTACGGATGAAGCCGGTGTCTCCGGCAGCGCAAGCGAGTGGAGCACAAGTTGCGGCTGGTTCGATTTCGATCGCGACGGAGATCTCGATCTCATGGTCTGCAACTATCTCGTCTGGTCGCGGGAATTTGACTCGGGACAGAACTTTCAACTAACGGGAGGCAGCCGGGCCTATGGGCGCCCGCAAAACTTTGAGGGCTGCTTTCCATATCTCTATCGCAATGACGGCGGCGGCCGGTTTGCGGAAATCAGCGACGAAGCGGGACTGCAGGTTCGCACGCCGACAACCGGCGAACCCATGGCGAAATCGCTGGGTCTGACGTTCGCTGATTTCGACAACGATGGATGGCTGGACGTGATTGTGGCGAATGACACCGTTCAGAACTTTCTGTTCCGGAATCGCCAGGATGGCTCATTTCAGGAAATGGGCGGTCCGGCAGGGATTGCCTTCGACATGGCAGGCAATGCCCGCGGAGCGATGGGGATCGACGTTTCGGCCTTTCGCAATGATGGCTGTCTGGGCGTCGCGATCGGCAATTTTTCCAATGAGATGACCGCGTTGTATGTCACTCAGCCCGGTCAGTTGATGTTCGTCGATGAAGCCATCTCCACAGGACTGGGGCCGAATACGCGACTGCAGCTGACGTTCGGGGTGTTTTACTTTGATGCGGATTTGGATGGCCGCGTTGATATCTTTGCCGCCAACGGCCATCTGGAGGACGAAATCAATCGGGTTCAGCCAAGTCAGCACTATGAACAGGCACCGCAGCTGTTCTGGAACTGCGGTCCGAAGCAGGCCACCGAGTTTCGACCGCTGAGTATCGCTGAAACCGGAGCGGAGTTTGCCGAACCGCTGGTTGGCCGCGGTGCGAGCTACGCAGACATTGACGGTGATGGCGACCTGGACATTCTGATTACTGCCGTCGCACAGCGTCCCCGGCTTCTTCGAAACGATCAGGACAGCGGTCACCACTGGCTGCGCGTGAAGCTTCACGGGACTGTGAGCAATCCCGATGCCATTGGTTCCTGGGTCAGTGTGACTCTGCCGGATCGAGTGCTGCGCCAGCAGGTGATGCCAACCCGCAGTTACGCATCTCAGGTGGAACTGCCGCTCACATTTGGTCTCGGCGACGACCACCAGATCGAGAAACTGACCATCGAGTGGGCGGATGGCCTGAAGCAGGAAGTTGCCACACCGCGAGTGGATCAGTTGATTGACATTGACCAGCCGCTGGCGACACCGGTTTCATAACGTGCGTACAGATAGAGCATGGCGCGGACCGCTTGCGTCGAGTACGACTTCCGCACGACTGAGTTCCGGTCTGCCGCCGGCATTGTCCATCAAGTCCGGCTGTCAGGCCCCGTGCGATTCAAATCCTCTGTTGGAGCCATTTTCAATGAACACGCTTCGCCTACTGCCCGCGTCACTCGCATTGTCATTTTGCCTGTTTTTTCCGGCGATGCCGGCAGCCGCACAGCAGATACCTGGTGGAAAATCGGCCAGCGTACCACAACGATCTGCCGCATACCGCTGGCTGGAAATCATGCTGGAAGCCGCAGCTCGTGATGTCGAGCGGATCGGTGCGAGACCCACGATTCTGTCCCGGCAAATGGCGATTCCCGTTACCGCGATGTTTGATGCCTGGGCTGCCTATGACGATCGCGCGGTCGCGACCATGTTCGGCGGGAGCCTCCGCAGGCCTGCGGCTGAGAGGACTCTGAAAAACAAGGAGACAGCGATTGCCTATGCAATGTACCGCGCCTGCCTCAACCAATATCCCGAATTCGCAGAGTATCTGACATCTGAAATGGAACGTATGGGATACGATCCGGCGGATACCTCAGAAGACCCGGCATCGCCCGCTGGAATCGGCAATCATGCCGCCCGAATTCTCGTGGATTACCGCTGCCGTGACGGTGCCAATCAGCTCGGTGATGAACAGGGTTCGGATGGAGAGCCCTACTCCGACTACACCATGTATCGACCGGTGAACTCGGCAGACAGGACAATCGATCCCGATCGCTGGCAGCCCATCCCCTTCGATGACGGCAGGGGCGGCAGGATCACGATGGGTTTTCTGACTCCGCACTGGTATCGAGTGATTCCCTTCGGGCTCAGGAAAGCGTCACAGTTTCGACCCGGGCCACCTCCGCTGGTCGGCGACTGCAAGTTGCTGAATGAGGTCGATGAGTGTATCCGGTTCAATGCAACGCTGACTCCCGAACAGAAGGCGATTGTGGAGTTCATGCGCGACGGACCCAGATCAACCGGACAGTCCGGGCACTGGCTGAAGTTCGCACTCGTTGTCTCAACACGGGACAACCAGGACCTGGATCAGGACGTTAAGTTGTTTTTCACGGTGGGAAACTGCGCGCTCGATACGTTTATCGCGTCGTGGGAGTCCAAACGGTATTACGACAGTTCACGGCCGTGGACCCTCGTTCGACACTATTACAAAGGCAAGACGATCAAGGGCTGGACGGGGCCGGGAAACGGCGTGGCGAGTATCCTCGGTGACGACTGGCATCCCTATTCGCCCAGTACATTCATCACGCCGCCATTTCCGGGTTACGTTTCCGGACACAGTTGCATCAGCGGAGGCTGTGCTGAAATCCTGAAGCTCTTTACGGGCAGCGACAAATGCGGATTCATCGAACCGCGCACAGCCGGCGAGCTGACCGAACAGGGTTTCACGTGTCGCCAGATGCAGCAACTGGATGGACGTCCGCTTGAAGAGATCCTCGGGGCGGAACACGCGACCTGCGAGATCATGCTGCCGATCCCGACGTTTACGGCAGCCGCTGAGATGGCAGGAATTTCCCGTGTCATGGGTGGCTACCACATCCAGTCCGACAACGTCGCCGGCCTGAAACTCGGACGTGACGTGGCGAATTATGTCTGGCCGGAAATCCAGAAATACTTCGACGGCACTGCCACACCAGTGCATGCGCTTCGGTACGGAGCACAGAAGGCGGTGGATTGAACGGAAATGTGCGTCTGGTATTGGCGTAACTGCATCGTCGAATCACGCTGCGGTCTGCCGATGCCGTTCGCAACAACCTACGCGACGTGCAACGCCGGCGCGATTCGTGGTCACGTCACTGCATAGCGAACGCAATGAACGCCCTGCCACGCGTACGCGATAAGAACGTCGTGACTGAGCTTCCGTGAGCCGCCACGGCCAACAGCAATTCTGCTGACGAAATCGCGTCGACATCATGAGGAAGCTTGCTGAGACACTATCCACGCAGTTTCCGACGCATCAACGACAGTAAGGAGTGCAGCATGTCCATTGGCACCACCGACCCGGGCCGGGAACGAACCTCGCCTCGCAGGTACGAAACGCCGTTCAAGACCTCTGACACTTGAAACATACCCGGAACAGCGACGACCAGGCTTGCCTCGCGAATCAGAACAGCGGCGACAACGCGCGAATAGTACCTTCACCCATTTCGCGCCAGAACCCGGACCTGGACGGGCCGCTCTCACAGTTCGCTGCCAATTTCAGAAAGTATTGCGAAACTGACTCGATGGCCGCAGGCGAATAGCAGACTTGCATGACTTCGTAATTTAGAAACAGGCTGCGCATATCAAAGTTGGCCGAACCGACAGCGGCAAACTCCTGATCTACCAGCATGGCCTTGGCATGCACCATGCCCTTGAGGTATCGCAGCACCGTGCCGCCAGCTCCCTGAATGTCGCGAAGCAAACTTGCTGCCGCCAGATCCGATAGGAGATGGTTTGACCTGCGCGGCACCAGGATGCGAACATCAACGCCGCGCTGAGATGCGAACATGAGGGCTTCGACCAATGCGTCGTTCGGCACGAAATACGGAGTGACGATCCATATCCGCTGTGACGCCCGATAGATGGCGGTCACGCTGACAGAATAGATTGGATCATTGGGAACATCCGGGCCCGCAGGCAGAATCTGGACGAGCTGTGAACCGGCCCGTGTTGACAGATGCTCCGACGGCAAGTCGATTTCGACGTCGCCTGTGGCAAATCGCCAGTCTCCGCGAAATACGGTCTCCAGGTGTTCCGCAGCGGGTCCTTCGATGACCAGCGACAAATCCTGCCAACCCGCACCTGTTGTTTCCGGGTAGATATCTTCCTGCGTCAGGTTCATGCCTCCGGCAAAGGAGATGCGGCCGTCGGCAACGAGGATCTTGCGATGATTCCTCAGGTTTGTGTGGGTTCGAAACGGAAAGTCAACCACGGGCTGAAAAACCGCGAACTTGCCGCCACAGGCGATGAATTCGTGGAAGAATCGGTGATGTGTTCTCAAGGATCCCAGACCGTCCACAAGGACTCTGACATCGACCCCATTTCGCGCCTTGTGCGCGAGTTTCTCCAGAACCGCTTCCCCAAGACTGTCGCGGGCGAAGATAAAAGTCGCCAGGCAGATGCGGTTCTGCGCACGGTCGATCAATTCCATCAGGTGCTGGTAGCCCGAAACACCGTTGTCGCAAATCGTAACTTTGTTACCGCCGGTCACGGGGGCGGTTCCGTAGGTACACAGGGATTGGCTGAAGTCGTCCATCAGGCCCCGGGGAACCGACTGGTCTTCACGAAAGCGGATGCTTGCCGCGCGACGTGCCTGCCTGAGTTTGCGCCCCCCAAAAACGAGGTAAAGTGCCGTGCCCGCCAGCGGCAAGGCAACAAACGTAACCAGCCATGCCATCGTGCCGCCGGGCGAACGTCGATGTCGCAGCATGTGCGCGACGCCGGCGATAGCCAATGAGTAGCTGAAGATCAGTATGGAATGTCCGAATAACCAGGACTCAAACATCGACATGGGAATCAGTCATCCTGCTGGAGTGTGGCCGGAAGGTGATTATCGGCCAAACAGGGATCGCAGTTGAAAGTCTGGTGGAACAGTGTGCCGGTACCGAGTCGAAGGCAGCATCATTCAGCTGCCGGGATGCTCGGAAGTCAGCATGTCTGCCAGTTCTTCATCCTGCCCGACGACCACCGATACGGAGCAACCCGGGCCTTACATCCGGCCGACGGTGTGAACGAACTGCTGATGATACTGAACCGTCGGGCAGCGACGACAAACGACATCCGCAACATTCAATGCGACTGACCCTTCAGGCAAAACATCACCGACATCGCGGTACAGCGGAACGCCAGTGATCTCCGGGTCATGCGGACAGGAAGATTCTCATCGTGTCGAGCGACCGTCTTGCGGCGTCACTGACTTTCACTTCCGAGCCGTCTTTTCACTTTCCTGTCGTCCGGTGATAAGAGCTTCGCCTACCGTTGAAACCGTCCGCGTTTCAGCCAGCGTGTGTTCCGGTACCTGCAACATGTTGCACGGGAGAAGGGTCAGAAGGAAGCCGACGCCGGCGACGACCGGGGCTGCTTCATCCTCTGCGAAAACGTTGGCGGAGCAATCCAGCCGATCAGAACCGGGAACGTTCTACTTAGATTACCTCCCTTTACCGACACGTCGGGCAGCGTGGAAGACCACTTCACTGCAGCATTCGGTCCTCGTATCGTAGAGTCCGGGTGACGTCTCGAATGTGATTCCGAGCATGGCCGACGATTCGTGGCGAGGTCAATCGGGTGTCGATATGCGACTTCAGAGCACCGCCTGGCAATGCCTGGTCCGGACCATCAGAATCAGGCTGACATGTCTGACAACGCTGAAACCAACTCTACCTCGACCACGCAATCCGGTCGCCTGAGCCATTTGACGCTGGCGGCATTGGGGATCGTCTACGGCGATATCGGCACAAGTCCGCTGTATGCGGTGCGCGAATGCTTTCGGAGTGACGGAGGTCTCGACGTGACTGCCGCCAGCGTGCTTGGTGTGCTGTCGCTGATATTCTGGGCTCTGGTGCTGGTCGTGTCGTTGAAGTACCTGACGTTTGTCATGCGGGCCGACAACGACGGCGAAGGAGGCATTCTGGCGTTGATGACACTGGCAGTACCCCGCCGCCGGCAAGGCGGCTCGGCAGCGTTTTTTACGCTGATGGGGCTGTTTGGCGCGGGTCTGCTTTATGGTGACGGCATGATTACACCTGCCATCTCGGTACTCAGTGCAATCGAAGGCATTCACGTTGCCACGTCGGCTCTGGATCATCTCGTGGTGCCGATCACGCTGGCAATTCTGCTCGGTCTGTTCCTTGTCCAGCGGCGAGGCACGGCGCGAATTGGAAGACTGTTCGGCCCCGTGATGTTGCTCTGGTTTGCCGTGCTGGTGTTGCTCGGCACATTCGCAATGGCCCGCAATCCGGTGGTGCTGCAGGCGATCAGCCCGCATCACGCCGTGCAGTTCCTGGCGGCCAACCGACAAGCGGGATTTGTGATTTTGGGCGTCGTATTTCTGGTGGTGACGGGAGGCGAAGCGCTGTACGCCGACATGGGACACTTCGGCGCCCGGCCCATTCGCCTGGCATGGTTCGCCCTGGTGCTGCCGTCGCTGGTGATCAACTATTTCGGCCAGGGAGCATTATTGTTGGCGGATCCCACGGCGACACGCAACCCGTTCTATTTGCTGGCACCCGAGTGGGCACTTTATCCGCTCGTGCTGTTGGCTGCCGCGGCAACTGTCATTGCGTCGCAGGCCGTCATCTCAGGCGCATTTTCGTTGAGCAGCCAGGCTGTCCAGCTTGGCTTCCTGCCGCGGACGCGGATCATTCACACATCCAAAGACGAACGCGGACAGATCTACGTCCCGACCGTCAACTGGCTGTTATTTGTTGCGGTGATCGGACTCGTACTGGCATTCCGCACGTCCAGCAAGCTGGCGGCTGCCTACGGTATGGCAGTCACTACGACGATGGTAATCACGTCGATCCTGTTCTACATCGTGGCGCGGCGGCGGTGGCACTGGCCTTGGTGGGCGGCCGGTGCGATTGTCGGATTGTTCATACTCATCGACCTGACGTTTTTCGGGGCCAGCCTGTTCAAGATTCCGGCCGGTGGCTGGTTTCCGCTGCTGGTCGGAGCGGCAGTTGCTG
The DNA here is from genome assembly GCA_041398785.1 of Planctomycetaceae bacterium. NCBI lineage: Bacteria > Pseudomonadati > Planctomycetota > Planctomycetia > Planctomycetales > Planctomycetaceae > Planctomycetaceae bacterium. The sequence continues at coordinate 34,173 of JAWKUA010000015.1, forward strand.
TCACGATGACCACCTGGCGTCGCGGCCAGCAAGTGGTTGCCGACGACCTGGCTGGAAGGCTCGTCACGACCGATGTATTGTTGAACGACATCGCCGCCGAACCGCCGATGCGCGTGAAGACACCTGCCGTCTATCTGACAAAAGACCCCAGAGTCGTTCCGCTGGCGCTGCTGCACAACTTACGCCACAACAGGGTTCTGCACGGTCCCGTGGGCCTGCTGACGATTGAGATCGAAGAGCAACCCTGGGTGCCCCTGGGAGGTCGCGCGGAAGTGCAGCCGATAGGCGAAGGCATCTATCGCATTGTGGCCCATTATGGTTTCAGGCAACGCCCAAACGTACCGAACGTGTTGGATCAGTGCCGTCAGTACGACCTCGACTTGACCGGCCCTGACACGACGTTTTTTCTGGGACGAGTGACCCTGGACGTATCGCGGCGTCTGGTTATGAGCCGCTGGCGGAAGTACCTGTTCGTCTGGCTCTCCCGCAATTCGGACGATGCCAGTTCGTATTTCGGCATCCCGCCCGAGCAGGTCGTCGAGATTGGTCTCCGGCTGCAGTTGTAGGGAGTATCCGCTCGTGTTGCTGCCTTCCTTTCAAAGGCACCTCAACGGGCGAAAACACCACACGACGGGAAGATTTGAAGTGGAAAGCGCAGCGATGACGGCAAAAGCGGAAATCCGTGAAAAAGCTCAAAGTCTGTTGATGATGTGCATGTTGGCGCTGGCCGTGGGGGTAATTGGTGGAATTGGAGCGTGGCTGTTTCGGCTGCTGATCGGGCTGCTGCACAACCTGTTCTTTCTGGGAAAGCTCGCGTGGGGATACGACGCGAATGCGCACACAGCCAGCAATCCATGGGGCACGGGTATCATTGTCGTGCCGGTGCTCGGTGCGCTGCTGGTTGCATGGCTGGTGAAAACGTTCGCGCCTGAAGCCAGGGGGCACGGGGTTCCGGAAGTGGTGGATGCTATTCACTACAACGGCGCACGGATCCGGCCAATCGTGGCAGCCGTCAAGTCGCTGGCGTCGGCCATCTGCATCGGCAGCGGCGGGGCGGTAGGTCGGGAAGGCCCGATCATCCAGATCGGCAGCGCGTTCGGCTCGACCCTGGGCCAGGTCATGTGCGTCCCCGCGCGGCAGCGGATCACGCTGGTCGCGGCCGGCGCGGCGGCCGGCATCGCCGCCACATTCAACGCACCGCTGGGCGGCATCGTTTTTGCCATCGAACTGCTGTTGATCTCAGTGAACGTATGGAACCTGCTTCCCGTCGCTCTCTCCACGGTCACCGCCACGTATATCGGCCGGGCTCTTTTGGGAACCTATCCGGCGTTCAACATCGCGCCGCTTCGCGTCGATGAGTTCCAGCTTGGCTCGCCCTGGCTGCTGCTGCTGTTCGGTCCATTCGGCGCCGTGATGGGTCTTGCGTCAGTCGTTTTTGTGAAAGGAATCTACTGGGCAGAGGACCGGTTCGAATCGCTGCCCGGCAACGACTATTCGCGACACGCGTGTGGCATGCTGCTGGTTGGGATCATGCTTTGCGTTATGTGGCAAATGACGGGCCGGTACCACGTGGAAGGGATTGGCTATGCCACGATTATGGACGTGCTCACCGGAGCACTGACGAATCCGGCATTCCTGCTGCTGCTGTGCGGACTGAAGTTGACGGCGACTTGTTTGACGCTTGGTTCCGGCGGTTCCGGCGGCGTGTTTTCGCCGGCGCTGTTCCTGGGCGCGACACTGGGCGGGGTGTTTGGACATGTGGTGAGCTGGCTGCTGCCTGGAATCCAGATCGACGTGGTCGCGTTCGTGCTGGCCGGCATGGCGGCGATGATCGGCGCCTCGACCGGCGCAATGCTGACCGCCGCCGTCATGCTGCACGAAATGACCGACGACAATAACGTCGTGCTGCCGGTGATTGTGACTACCATGGTGGCCTGCGGCGTCAGGAAGTTTGCCTCTCCGGGCAGCATTTATACGCTCAAGCTCCTTCGCCGTGGCCACGTCGTGCCGGAAGGGCTGCAGGCCGCACTGGACGAAGCACGGACGGTGGAGCATGTCATGGAAAAGACGTTTCGGATTGTGGATGAGGCGAAGGGAGCCGGCGACACCGGGGCGGTGTCAGGTGTCACCATCGTTGGACGCGAGGGACGAGTCGTTCGCGTGGTGCATCCCTTCGGCTCCATTGGCGCAGCGTCCGACCATACGGATAGCGGCGACGAAATGTTCGTCATTCTCGGACCAGGCACGCCGCTGGTGGAAGCCATCCGCGAGATGCAACGGGCCGGTGCCGGCTGCGCCGTGGTATTTGCCCGCGCCGACTCGGACCGCGTCGAAGACGTCGCTGGTGTCGTGACTCTCCGCGAACTCAGCATCTATCGGACAGAGCTGGCCGACTTGTTTTGATGTCGCAACCGCTGTTGATAATCGCGACGAGTCCGTCCAGCTCCTGGCACCAGCGGCAAAGGAATCGGCGGCCCACACTGACGTGAGCACCGCCCAGATGGTAAAAAGGGGAGTTGATGCTGACGCCAGTCGAGACAAATGAATGAGCCAGCTGTCATGACAACGAATCTTACGCAGCAATTCTATGATCGGATCAGTCATGCCTACGACCTGATCGCCGATGGCGGTGAACGCGAAGCCCGCGAGCGTGGCCTGGAATGGCTCAACGTTCAGCCGGGCGAGTCGGTTCTCGAAATCGGTTACGGCACCGGACACTCGCTGGTGCAGTTAGCAAATTTGGCCGGCCCGAACGGCCAGGTGACCGGAATTGACATATCGCCTGGTATGCGCGACGTGGCCCGGAAACGCGTGTCGGAAGCGGGTGTCGCGGGCCAGGTAGAACTTCTCGTTGGAGCGGTCCCCCCACTGCCGATGAAGGACGACTCGTTTGATGTCGTAACCATGAGTTTCACGCTTGAACTGTTTCCGCTGGATACGATTCCCGCAGTACTGGCAGAATGCCGTCGGGTGTTGAAGCCGGGAGGCCGACTCGGCGTGGTCAGCATGGCATCGGTCAAAAGTGGCGACGAAGAGAGTTTGCTGGAACGCACTTACGTTTGGATGCACACTCACTTTCCGCACATTGTCGACTGCCAGCCCATCCCCGTCGAGCAAATGATCGCCGAGGCAGGCTTTGCTCTGAACAAACAGGAGCGCATTTCGCTGTTCACAATGCCTGTCGCGGTGGTTGTGGCCGGATAACGCCGGGTCGATTGCCACCTGTGCGGACGATGCTGGTCACCATTCGTTTCAGGCGAACTTCGAGTTGTGACACCGAGCTCCCGGGGCGGGTCTGCGGCCATACCTGGCGAATCGTGTGCAGTGTCAGTCAATGCCCGGGTCTAATTCGAGTGCCTTTTCGCGATCGATCCTGGCCTTGCCATTGTCGCCCAGTGACTCATAGGCTCGGCCGCGCATCAGGTAGGCACGCGCGAAATTCGGCTTTAACTCGATGGCCCGCGTGAAGTCACCGATGGCTGGAAGAATCGCATCACTGTGTGACAGCCGGGCAAACCCGCGCGCGTACCATGCATCAGCGTTTTCCGGGTCGTCCTGAATCGCCTTGTCCAGGTCAGCCATTGCCTGCTGTTTCACGCTTCGGTCAACCTGAGTCATCTTCCCGTAGTCGTTCTTAGTAACGTCTTCGACCTCCTGCATTTCATCGACTTCCGAAAGCTTTTCATTGCCTCGGGAAACATCTTCCTCGGATGTCGTTCCGGCCCTGGGCGAACAACCCGTCGCAAGAATGACCAGTAATCCGATCGACAGGATCGTGAACGTGAAGCGCATGAATTGTTTCTCCTTCCTCAAATAGTGATTTTCGCCGTCATTGGCATCACGGCCCGACCTCATCTGCGGCCGGCAAAGGCGACCCGCGCCAGACATTTTGCCACTCAACCAACCCGCTGAACGTTTCAGACCGCCGATGGTTGTACAGCATCTGAGATTCGCTCGAGCATTTTGCGTTCCGTTTTGTGTTTATGCAGCCGCTTCGGCAAGCGAGTACAGCTGAAGACACGACCTCTCGTTCGGAAAGGATTCGGTCCGGGAAGATGGGGGACAGCTTCGACCAGTCCTTCCATCGAAATCTGATGGCAGGTTGCCTGTGCCCGTCGGAACAAGGCACTGCGGTTCAACACGCTGTACGCTGTCATCCTGCTTGTTTGCCAACGATTCTCCTGATCTTCGACGAGAGGAGTTTGTTGCCATGACTTCACGAGCGAGCTGCGAGTGGCGTGACTGAGGAACGGCGTCAGTCAGCCGGCGTTGCCGTTTGCGAATCGGTGATGACGCGGTGGAAACACTCGGCAACGCGGCAGCGGTCGGCTTCTTCCGGCAGTCCAGATTGCGCCCCGTGTTCAATTAGCTTGGCCTGGTCGAGCAAGGCACGATGAAACTCCGTGTTGGTCGCGCGCCGTGCGATTTCACCAATGGCGTTCAGCAGCGCAAGGCACACTTCCAGGTTGCCTCGGCCGTACTGCCGGAGAAGGCTGAATGAGGATTCCGCAATGTGACGAAGCACGCGCCGTTCGACGAGCAGACGAACGACGCCTTCGTCATCGGACACGAACCTGAAAGGGGCCGCCAACTCGGCGATGCGACACAATCCGGCCCGCAAGTGATCGATTGCGATCATGGCAGTGATCGGGTCGTTGATCGCCGGCGACAGTGCCCGGACGGCCAGTTGCACCAACTGGTTGATGGGGTATTCCGGGTCCTGCTCGTGCGTCCGGTCTTTCCCAAGGACCAATGCCGCAGTGCAGACGCTGTCCAGATCACCCGATGCAATGCCTGTCGCCGACGAAAAGGCGATGCGGTCGCCGTGTGCGACAAAGTCGCCGGCATACACGCAAATGCGAAACAACAGATCGTGTTGCTTCGCGACAGCGGCCAGCATCTGGTAATCGATCGCCTGAACATAGCCGCTGCCGGTTGCCGACACGGGAGCTCCGGCCGCCGCAAGGGCATCGATCAATGGAGCGGATATCTCGCAGTCGACGGACTCGCTGGGACTCACGAATTCACGTTCAATCGTCCGCGCAAGATCGGCTCCGACCGCTGCGACAATGTACGGCGCCTGCAACGACGTCGACAGATGATTGATGAAATAGATCAACTCGCCCAGGCTGGCCAGCGCCAATACGATGGCAACCGTCACCGAAACGTGCGGTACAAATTCTGCTCCGCCACCACTGCGCACTGTGCGCAACACCAGCAGGCAATAGGTGAACGTGCCGATAAATGTTCCGACCGCAAGCTGGTCGGCCGTGTCGCTGAGAAACGTACGAACCAGCCGCGGACCAAACTGCGATGACGCCAGCGTTAGCGCAACAATCAGGATGGAGAACACCACACTGAAGATCGTCAGCATCGATGCCGCCAGCATGGCCAGCAATGTTCGCGCACCTTCGGCACCGCCGGTGTACAACCAGATCATGACATCGTGGCGGTCCGCCGGGCGCAGCGCGTAGTCAACGGCCACGGTCGCGGTCGACAAAAGAATGGCGCCAGTCGTCATCACGGCCGGCAGGAACCAGTAGCTGGAGCGAATCGAATCCCAGAACGTCAGGAGTCTCATCATCAACTGGCACCCTTCTTCACCGAACCAGAACAACAACGCTGTGTGGCTGAACCGGATAGAAGTTTGATGCGACGCTCGGTTCCGCGCCTTCTTCGATGATGTCATTGGGAGTCGGCTGAGCCGTGTCGACCGCACGGCGCCACTGGCCTGGCGCGCCTTCGTGGATACCGAACTGCAGCGACTCACCGGATGCATTGATCATCACATACAGGTCATGATCGCCCTGAGATTCGCCGTGCAGGCAATAGGCCAGCGTGTGCGAACTGTCCGACATGTCGACCGCGTGAGAGGTTCCGTACCAGGAGATATCATCCCGCCAGAAGTGGGCTCGGCCGATCGATGGGTGACGTTTGCGGAAGGCGATCATCTGCCGGAAGAAGCGAAACATGTCTCGATGTTCATCCAGCCGCCGCCAGTCCAGCCACGTTGTGGCGTTGTCCTGATTGTACGGATTGTTGTTGCCACCCTGAGTCTGCAGAAACTCGTCGCCCATGCGAAACATGGGCGTGCCGGCGGACAGCAGCAGCAGGCAGCAGAAGTTCTTCACCTGCTGTTTCCGCACCTGCAGAACTTCGGCCGATAAACCGTCATCGCCCTCCCAGCCGCAGTTGGAACTGAAATCGTTGGCTCCGTCGGTATTGTCATGGCCGTTGGCCCAGTTTCGCCGCTGGTTGTATGAGACCAGGTCATACAGCGTAAAACCGTCGTGCGAGGTGATGTAGTTGACGCTTTGCCGAGGTCGGCAGGCGTTCAGCAGATCGTCGGGAAACAGGTCGCTGCTGCCGTACATACGAGTCATCAGATCGGCGACCAGTCCTGTATCGCCGCGAACAAATCGCTGCAGTGTGTCGCGATAGTGCGCGTTCCACTGCATCCAAAGCTGGCCAGGGAAACCGCGACCGAGCTGGTACGCGCCACCGGCATCCCACGGTTCGGCGATCAGGCGGATGTCGGCCAGTTCCGGTTCGGCCGAGATTTGTCCGAAGATCGGCGGATCGTCGGGACTGACCGAACCGGATTCGCTGCGAGTGAACACCGACGCCAGATCAAAGCGGAACCCGTCGACATGCATCTCCGTCACCCAGTACCGCAGACTGTCGAGAATCAATTGTCGCACTGCTCGGTTGGCGGTATGCAGCGTGTTGCCGGTGCCGGTAAAGTTCTGGTACGGGCGAGCCGGATCGCCGGTGAGCAGATAATACGTGCTGTTGTCGATTCCTTTGTAGCTGTAGATCGGCCCGCGCTGATCACCTTCGCAGGTGTGGTTGTAAACGACGTCCAGAATCACTTCGATGCCCGCCGCGTGCAAAGCCTGAACCATGCCCTGGAATTCGCAGTGCTGCTGACAGTCGAGCGGCTGACACGAATAGCCATGATGCGGCGCGAAGAAACCGAGCGGCATGTAGCCCCAGTAGTTGCCGTCCTGCGGATCGAACTGAAACACGGGCATCAGTTGGACGGCCGTCACGCCCAACTCCTGCAGGTAAGGAATCCGGTCAACCACACCGGCGAACGTACCGCGATTCTGTTCGCTCACGCCCGAACTCTCATCGCACGTGAACCCGCGCACATGCATTTCGTAGATCACCAGATCCGATGTGCGACGCACCGGCCGGTCATCGCCCCAGTCACAGCCCGGCTCATGAGCGTGCAGCAGGGCCAGCGGCGCATGGCCTTCGTTCGAACCCGGCTGACGTGCCGCTTCGCGATCGAAACCGGGCGGAAAGTAGATCGACCGGGCATACGGATCGACCAGCAGTTTCTGGCCGTCGAATGCATGCATGGCAAACCCCGGCCCGGAAGCCGGCCCGTCAACTCGATAAGCATAATAGCGAGCATCGGGCGCCTGGCTGCGCGGCACCCGGCAGTGCCAGATCGGCCCGGACTTGTGTCGGCGAAAGTCCAGGTCGTAGCAGAACAGCGGACGCGTGAGTTCTTCGGCTCCATAAAGCAGCAGCGTCACTTGCTCGGCGTGCCTGGAATACAATGCGAAGTTCCAGGCATTTTCCCTCGCGATCCAGGAAACGCCCAGCGGAAACGGTGTGCCCGCACTCTGTTCTGATCCGGCGATCTCTGTTCTGTTCACCGTCCTGATCCAATCCGGTTCTTGCTGATCCTCCGTCATGCGAATTGTTCGCAACTCTGCTTTACGAGTGATCGAACATCCGATAGGCGGCAAGTTTCAGGCGGTCGTTCACCAGGAACCAGGCAAAGGCATAAACCCACACCATGGCGGCGAGTTCCCAGCCGATCGGCGCCATGAAAACGCCGTACACAGCAATCAGCGTAGCAATGATCTGCGTACCAATCACGGCGGCCAACAGGATTTTTGCAGGACGGATGGACCAGAACGGGCCGCGTGTGCGCGTGACGAAAACGGTCAGGTGGCCGGCGACGGAGAGTTTCAGGTAGATAAGCGACTGGATCGTGTCTCGATCCAGTTGGTAAACGCGTTCGGCCAGGTAAAACAGACCGAACGATGCCGCCACTCCCGCCAGACCCAAAACGCTGGCGATGCCCAGCACCAGTCGCATGTTCCAGCGTTCCGGAACGTTGGCGTATCTCACTCGGTCGTAAGCGATCGACAGGATCGCGCCGTCGTTCAACAGAGCCAGCAGCACAATCATCACGGCGGTCACCGGATAGAAGTTGAACACCAGAATTGACAGAGTCATGAACAGCAGCACGCGAATGGTTTCCGCGATGCGGTAGATGGCGTAGCTGTTCATCCGCTGGAAGATCTTGCGGGCCTCTTTGATCGCGTCGATCACGACCGACAAGCCGGGCGAAAGCAGCACGATGTCGGCGGCGGCGCGGGCGGCATCGGTCGCGCCGGAGACGGCGATGCCGCAGTCGGCCTTCTTCAGCGCCGGGGCGTCGTTGACTCCGTCACCCGTCATGCCGACGATGTGCCCGTGCTTCTGCAGCACGTCGACGATGTGGAACTTGTGTTCTGGATAAACCTGAGCGAACCCGTCGGCCTGCTCGATCAGTTCGTCGACCTGTGACGCCTTGTGGTAGCTGGTCTCCTGAAAGACCTTGGCGTCGACCAGGTTACGGCCCATGTCCAGTTGCGTGGCGATCTCGCGGCCGATTGCCAGTTGGTCGCCGGTGACCATCTTGACAGCGCATCCCATTTTCCGAGCGGTAGCAATCGTCGCCTTCGAATCTTCGCGGGGCGGATCGTACAACGGCAGCACGCCGAGGAATTTCCATTGACCTTGTTCGTCAGTTTGGGCTACGCCCAGCGAGCGAAACCCGCGAGCCGCAAAACGTCCGATCGCCTCTTCCACGTGCGAACGAATCGTATCGGCGTCGGGAACCAGATCGAGTATCACCTGCGGCGCACCTTTGCTCGTTTTGAATTCCGCGCCGCCGGAGTCGCGCACGGTCGCTTCGGTTCGTTTGTGAACCGGATCGAACGGTTGAAAGTGAACGAGATGAAAACCTTCGCCAGATGTCTCCTTTCGATCGGCCAGCACAGCCTGATCGATGGCATCCTGATCTTCGGCCCGCGAAGCCAGTCTGGCGGCCTGCAGAATCTGCCCGGACGTGACGCCGTCCATCAGAAATGGATCACCAAGTGTCAGTTTGTTCTGAGTGAGCGTACCGGTTTTGTCGCTGCACAGGACGTCCATGCCGGCCAGTTCTTCGATCGCAGCCAGGCGGCTGACAATCGCCTGACCGCGAGCCAGCACTCGCGCACCTACGGCCATCGTCACGGACAGCACGGTGGGCATGGCGACCGGAATGGCGGCCACGGTCAACACCAGAGCAAACTGCAGCGTCTCGGTCATCGGGTCTCCTCGAAACAGCGCGACCAGCAGGATCAGCACCACCAACACCACGGCGACGATAATCAGGAAGTCACCAATCTTCAGCACGGCTTTTTGAAAGTGACTTGTCGTGTGCGCCGATTCGACCAGATGCGCCGTGCGTCCGAAGTACGTGTTCGTTCCGGTGCCGTAAACCAGTGCGTCGACTTCGCCCTGCCTGATGATCGAACCGCTGTAGACCGACTCGCCCGCGTTCCGCGTCACCGGCAGCGATTCGCCCGTGAGCGCCGACTGATCGACTTCGACCGAATCGCCTTCCAGCAGCCTGGCGTCGGCCGGCACGATGTCGCCCAGTCGAACTCGAATCAAATCACCCGGCACCAGTTCGCGGGCCGGGACTGACAGCCACTGGCCGCCCCGTTTGACGCGTGCTCCCAACGCCAGCTTCGCTTTGAGAGCCGCAATCGCATTGCCGGCCTGAAACTCTTCCCAGAACCCGACCACCGCGTTCACCACCAGCAGCGTCAGGATAATGGCAAAATCGGCCCAGTGCCGGACGAGCGCCGAGAGCACCGCGGCGACTTCGATCATCCACGGAATCGGTCCCCAGAAGGACGAAAGAAGCTTCAGCAACGGATTGACTTTTTCTTCGGCCAGTTCGTTGGGACCGAACTTTGCCAGTCGCTGCTGAACGTCCTGTGGGTCAAGTCCGTCCGGACGGAACTTCAGCTCGTGCTGCAACTCATCCAGAGGCAGGTCGCCGAGTTGGCTGTCATCGCTGTGCTCGGGCGTCGTGAGTACTGCTGTCGTCATGTTGGGGAGTCTTTTTTCTATGGCAAGCAGCAGGGCGAACGGAGCGAACGATCAGTTCGCAGACTCACATCTGTCACCGATGGTCATGGCGCGATCATGCCGTTATCCAGGCAGACTTGCTCGAACGGAAACACAACGTCCGGATCAGCGCAGACGAGAGCTTCGTCTTTCCCATTGTAGTCCAGACGCGACAGCATGTTTTTGATGACATTCAGCCGCGCTGCTTTTTTGTCTCCTGCTCGGACGATTGTCCATGGTGCCACGGCATGATGTGTTCGTGACAGCATGATGTTGCGAGCCTCACTGTATTCATCCCAGTGCTTCTGTGCACTCTGATCGATCGGGCTGATCTTCCATTGCTTAAGCGGATCCTGTTTTCGGTCATTCAGCCGCCGCTTCTGTTCTTTCCGATCGATATCCAGATAATACTTCATCAGTTTGATGCCGGAACGCACCAGCAGTTGCTCATAGCTGCCCACCGTTTCCAGAAATTCGTGGTATTCATCGTCGGTGCAGAACCCCATCACTCGTTCGACACCTGCTCGGTTGTACCAGCTGCGGTTGAACAACACCATTTCCTGCGCGGCCGGCAGATGCGACGTATAACGCTGAAAGTACCATTCCGTCCGGTCGCGATCCGACGGCTTTCCCAGCGCTACGACGCGCGTTTCCCGAGGACTCAGATGCTGGACGATGCGTTTGATCAGGCCGTCTTTCCCGGCCGTGTCACGTCCTTCGAAAAGAATCAGGATCCTGGCATCCGAGCGAATGATTTCGTTCTGCAGCTTGACCAGTTCGATCTGCAGAGAGCGCAACGTCTTCTTGTAATCGTCGTGGGATGCGCCGCTTCGTTTGTCATGTTGTTTCTTCGGCATGCTGAGACTTTCTGAAATACTGAGGCGACATTCACGATTATTTCGGGATCTGTGTGGTCAAAATACTGTTCGCCTCCCGATCGGCGACGACCGAACACGTGAGCGCTCCAATCAGGCAAGGTCGAAGCGATCAAGGTTCATCACTTTGTCCCAGGCCGCGACGAAATCGTGGACGAACTTCTTCTCTGCATCGGAACTTCCATAGACTTCCGCCAGGGCACGGAGTTGCGAATTTGAACCGAAGACGAGGTCGACGCGCGTGCCGGTCCACTTGAGTTCGCCCGTGTTGCGGTTGCGGCCTTCAAACACGTCGGCGTCTTGCGGGACAGGCTGCCACTCATGGCCCATATCCAGCAGGTTCACGAAGAAGTCGTTTGTCAGCGCCTCCGGCCGGTTGGTGAAAACGCCATGCTGTGTCCCTCCAAAGTTGGCATTCAGCACTCGCATACCGCCCACGAGCACCGTCATTTCCGGCGCGGACAGTGTCAGCAATTGCGCCTTATCAATCAGCAGCGCTTCGGACGGGATGCTGTATTCGGCCTTGAGGTAATTGCGGAAGCCGTCTGCGATGGGTTCGAGCACGGCGAAGGAGTCCACATCAGTGTGCTCAAGGGAGGCATCCATGCGTCCCGGCACAAACGGCACCGTCACCTCGTGACCTGCATTTGTTGCCGCCTGCTCGACGCCCGCGCATCCGGCCAGAACGATCAGATCGGCTAGCGAAACCTTCTTGCCATCGGACTGGTCGCTGTTGAACTCACTCCGAATGCCCTCTAAGGTCTTGAGCACACTCGCCAGATGAGCAGGCTGATTGACTTCCCAGTCCTTTTGCGGCGCCAGGCGAATGCGGGCGCCGTTTGCACCGCCGCGTTTGTCGGAACCGCGAAACGTGGACGCCGACGACCAGGCGGTGTAGACCAACTCTGACACAGAAAGACCCGAAGCCAGGACCTTGCTCTTGAGCGACGCAATGTCCTGCGTATCGACCAAGGGGTGATCGACCTCGGGAATGGGGTCCTGCCAGATGAGCTGTTCCGTCGGAACCTCCGGGCCGAGGTAACGCGCGCGCGGGCCCATGTCGCGGTGCGTCAGCTTGAACCACGCCCGAGCGAACGCATCGGCGAGTTGATCCGGATGTTCCAAAAAGCGGCGTGAGATCTTCTCGTAAGCAGGATCAAAGCGCAGCGACAAATCGGTGGTCAGCATAGTCGGCAGGCGTTTCTTTGACGGATCGTGTGCATCCGGGATCACCGCCTCGGCCTCCTTGGCGACCCATTGATTGGCACCGGCCGGGCTCTTGCTCAGTTCCCACTCGTAGTTGAACAGGTTCTCAAGGAAGTAGTTGCTCCATTTGGTCGGGGTCTGCGTCCAGGTGACTTCCAGGCCGCTGGTAATCGTGTCTCCACCTTTGCCGGTGCCAAAGCTGTTCTTCCAGCCCAGCCCTTGTTCCTCAAGACCCGCCGCTTCCGGTTCAGGTCCGACGTTGGATGCTGGGGCAGCGCCGTGAGTCTTGCCGAAGGTATGGCCGCCCACGATCAGTGCCACGGTTTCTTCGTCGTTCATCGCCATGCGACCGAACGTCTCGCGAATATCCCGCGCAGCGGTGACTGGATCCGGGTTGCCATTGGGCCCTTCCGGGTTGACGTAAATCAGCCCCATCTGCACAGCAGCGAGCGGGTTTTCGAGATCGCGGTCGCCGGAGTAGCGTTTGTCGTCCAGCCAGGTCGTCTCGACGCCCCAGTAGACATCGTGATCCGGCTCCCAGGTATCCTCGCGTCCGCCGCCGATTCCGAACGTCTTGAAGCCCATCGATTCCAGCGCGACGTTGCCAGCCAGGATCATCAGGTCAGCCCATGAGATCCGGCGGCCATACTTCTGCTTGATCGGCCACAGGAGCCGGCGTGCCTTGTCCAGGCTGACGTTGTCCGGCCAACTGTTGAGTGGCGCAAAGCGCTGCTGGCCGCGTCCCCCGCCTCCCCGGCCGTCCCCGATGCGATAGGTTCCCGCACCGTGCCACGCCATACGAATGAACAACGGTCCGTAGTGTCCAAAATCCGCCGGCCACCAGTCCTGCGAGTCGGTCATCAGCGCCGCGAGGTCTTCCTTCACCGCCGCAAAATCCAGGCTCTTGAACTCTTCCGCGTAGTTAAAGTCCTCACCCATTGGATTGGATCTCGAGGAGTGTTGGCTCAGAAGTTCAAGCTTCAATTGGTTCGGCCACCAGTCGCGATTGGAAGTGCCGCCGCCATCGGCGTGGCAAGACGGGAACTTGTTCGAGTTGCCTGACATGTGGATTCTCCCTTAGAGATTCAGCGGCGAGTTACTTCGTCCGTCCATCGTCCAGCGGCAGATCAAACCAATGCGAGCGATCGACGACTGCCAGTGCGTCGCTGAGCGTGTAGACGATGGGCACGCCCGTGGGGATGTTGACTGCAGGGATTTGCTCATCGGAGATTTCATCGAGATATTTAATCAGTGCTCGCAGGGTGTTGCCGTGGGCCACGATCAAGACCGTCTTGCGCGCACGCAACGCCGGCGCGATTTCGTCTTCCCAGTAAGGCAAGGCACGCTCAATTGTGTCTTTCAGGCTTTCAGTCAGGGGAAGCTGATCGTCCGCCACTTCTGCGTAGCGTCTGTCGCGGCGGGGATAACGGGAATCGTCGCGAGTCAACTCCGGTGGGCGCACATCAAAACCGCGACGCCATTGATGCACTTGCCGGGCGCCTATTCGTTTCGTGGTTTCCGCCTTGTATTCGCCCTGCAAGGCGCCGTAATGCCGTTCGTTGAGGCGCCAGCTTCGATGGACGGGAATCCACATCTGATCCATCTCTTCAAGAACCAGCCACAATGTCTTGATGGCCCGTTTCAGGACCGATGTGTAGGCAACTTCGAACGCGAAGCCTTCGCGCAGCAAGTCTCGCCCAGACTCCACGGCCTCTTGCTGCCCCTTTTCGGACAGGTCCACGTCCGTCCAGCCCGTGAAGCGGTTCTCGCGGTTCCACACGCTTTCACCATGGCGCAGTAGCACCAGCGTTCTCTCAGCCATCCAAACGCATTCCTTTCATGCCTTACGAAGACTCGGCATATTGCTCGAATGTCTTGTCAAACCGCGACGCCAGCTCTTCGGCCTGACGGTCGTAGCCACTCACATCCGACCACGTGGCGCGTGGATCAAGGACTTCGGGCGAGACGCCGGGGCATTGCTTAAGTGCGCTGAGCCGCAACCGGGAGTTCGGCCGCGTTGGCTGATCGACCAGTTGCCCGCCAAGCGCTGCGGCCACCATGGCCCGCGTCTGCGGCAGCGGCATGCGATGGCCAACTCCGTAGCGGCCACCGGTCAGGCCGGTATTCACCAGCCAGCAGTGAACGCTGTGCTGCTGGATCTTGTCGGCCAGCAAGTCGGCGTAAACGCGCGGCGGCAGCGGCATGAACGGAGCTCCGAAGCAGGGGCTGAACGTCGCCTGTGGTTCTTTCACACCTGCTTCCGTCCCGGCCACCTTGGACGTGTAACCGCAGAGGAAGTGAAAACGTGCCTGGTCGGCCGTCAATCGCGATATCGGCGGCAAAACGCCAAAGGCGTCGTACGTGAGAAACACGATATTCCGGGGATGCCCGGCCATGCCCGTCCGATCGGCGCGGGGGATGTGCGAAATCGGGTAGGCAGCGCGAGTATTTTCGGTGAGCGTCGCGTCGTCCAGGTTCAGCCGCCGTGAGTGCGGGTCGATGGCCACGTTTTCCAGGATCGTGCCGAAGCGACGCGTCGTCTCGTAGATTTCCGGTTCGGTGTCCTCATTCAGCCCGATCACTTTGGCATAGCAGCCGCCTTCGAAATTGAACACGCCGTCGCTGCTCCAGCCATGTTCGTCGTCGCCGATCAGCGTGCGGTCGGCGGCTGTAGACAGAGTGGTCTTGCCGGTGCCTGACAGCCCGAAAAAAATCGCCACGTCGTCCCTGTCCCGACCGTAGTTCACCGACGAGTGCATCGGCAGGACACGATCGTGCGGCAGCAGGTAGTTCATGATCGTAAAGACCGACTTCTTGATTTCTCCCGCGTACGCCGTCCCGCCGATCAGCACGAGCTTTCGGGCGAGATGCAGGATGATAAATGCCTCGGAGTTCGTACCGTCCAGTTCCGGCGAGGCCAGGAAGCGAGGTGTGTTGATCACGGTGAATTGCGGCTGAAAGTCAGCCAGCTTCGCCCCGTCCAGTTCACGGATCAACATGTTGCGGGCGAAGAGGTTGTGCCAGGCCGTTTCTGTGACCACGCGGATCGGCACGCGGTATCGGGGATCGGCCCCGGCGTAGCAGTCCTCGACGAACAGGTCCTTGTCCTGCAAATAGGCCAACTGGCGGGCATAGAGCCGATCAAACTGCTGTTGACCAAACGGCTTGTTGACATTGCCCCACCAGATCTCGTGCTGGCTTGTCCCTTCGTCGACGATGAATTTATCGTTTGGTGCGCGCCCGGTGTGTTGACCGGTGCGGACGACTACGGAGCCCAGGTGTGCGATTACGCCCTCACGCCGCTGCACAATTTGTTCGTACAAACCCGGTGTCGGGAGATTTCGATAGACCTGCCCGACATTCCTGAGGCCGAAGATCTCCGTCTCCATCTTGTTGTACCCCCTGCGAATCGTTGATTCGAAACAGAACCGACGGCACCAGCGATCAGTCTGCGGCCGGTTCTCCGTTCAGCGCAACCAATACCTTGTAAGCGGCGGGAGGCGCCGCTACCGCAGGTTCGGATTGTTCAAGCGCCCGGATCACCGGAGCCACCACTGCGGCGAATTTCTTCATCTCGTGCAGCACATGATGTGCCGAAGTGCAGAACGCCACCGACCCCGCTCGCGAGATGAGACCACTCAGAACGGTGACCAATCCGGCCTTTTCCAATGCAATCAGGGCTTCCGCGGCGACCCAGCGAACATCTTCGTCTTCGTCGTCCAGTGCATGCATCAGAGCTGGAGCAGCCACGGAATCCGCGATCGACTGCAGCGCTTTGGCCGCCTCCCAGCGAACATGAGGATGAGGATCCAGCAGCGACGCAACTAACGCCCGAGTGACATCAGCGCCGCCCAGTTGCACCAGTGCCTGCCGCGATTTCTCGCGCCTGGCCGCATCGTCGCCTGCCAACTGCTCGATCAAACGAGCGACAGAATCAGTGTCTTCAACTTTTGATCCCATGACTTTCTCCAGAGATTGAACGCGATGTGTCAATAACACCGATTCTCAACTCGAACGGAAGAGATCCAGTGGATCACGAATCGTGTGCCTGTCACAGACGGCTTTGTCGTCCGCAGAACACGCGCAAATCCGTCACCGGGTTACTCCTGAATCCATTGCCGCGCCTTTTCGACATCGGTGTGGTCGAAGTACTTGATCGTTGCGGTGGTAAAGGGACGGCAGAAAGCGGACATGCCTTTTTCCCATTTTGTTTCGCCGACGATGGCCAGACGTTCAATATGGTTGAAGTGCCGGAGGTCGAACTTGATGTCTTCCCATGCAGCTCCGACTGTCCAGCCGTGAAAGTCATGCATGATGAAGAGAATCCGGATTTTGCCGTGTTCGCGGATCTTCTCTTCGGTCATGGGAACAAACGCTTGGTAAGCCTCTTTGGTCAGTTTGCCGGTGGCATGGACCTCAATGACATTGCCGACTGCGGTCTCGATGATCTCAAATGACATGACAATTCCGTCCTGAGGATGACCCGATGGGAAGATGCCGGGGGCCGAGCCGGACGCATCCGGCTCGAATCCCGGCTCGTCCGTTACGCTGACTGATGGTGGTCGACGCTGACCGATTGGGTCTGATCGATGATCGACCTGGCTTTGGTAACGTCATCGGGATCACCGTGGGCGATCAGCACGTACTTGCCGGCACGGAGTGCGGTTTCGTAGCGGACGACGCTGTCCCGGGGAATTCCCAGACTGAACAGGCCCGCACCCAGCGCGCTCACGCCGCCGAGCACGACCGCGTTCTCCAGGCCGGCGACGATGGCCGCCGCGAGTGGCCCGGCAACAACCAGCGGACCTACGCCGGGAACCCAGAAGAACGCGGCACCGAACAGCACGCCCCAGATCCCGCCCCAAAATGCGCCAAGTTTGCCCCAATACTTCATGCGGTCACCGGCATTGTAGTACCCGACGACATGCTCTTCGGTGTGGTAGTCGCGCCCCACAATCGAAAGCTGCTTCATATTGAAGCCGGACTGTTGCAGTTCCTTGACGGCCGCTTCGGCCAGAGTGTGGTTATCGTACGTGGCGACGACCGCATCGTTTTGCAGGGTTGCCATGGTCATGATTCAATCCTTTCTGAAAACGGAAGATCAGGAACCGGTGTTGTCAGAATGGCTTCCAGTCGTTCAGCAATTCTGTCAAACGAACGGAAGCCGGTCCTGTACCGGAATTGGAATGCCGAGTGTCGTGTCAGAACGTTGTCTTTGACGCCTTCTTCAGCGTCTCATCCATTTCCTTAACGGCCTTTTCGATTTCATCGATATTCTTTCCGAGCACGTTATTGTCGACGGTCTTCGTTTCCGAAATCGTCCTGCCGTCCCGGCGAATAGTCTCGAACAGAGTGATGGTGTCGGCACCAAATTGGTAGTGCGCTGAGTTTGCGGCATGTTGCAAATGGGCCACAGCGGCTTCCAGATTCTGAGCCGCATAGCCTTCCTCACTCTTGCCGAAGTTTTCCTTCGCGTTGAAGAAGTGCCATTCGGCCAGGGCGTGGGAGGCACGAGCCAACGCACCATCCAGACGCGCCCCGTCTGTGAGATCTCCGGATCGCAGATTCCTGGCGAGCGACTTCAGGTCCGCGGCAGCAGACTCCAGTTTCTCCCGGGTAATCGGCATCGCATGTCCGGCCGCGTACTTCAGCCAGGTCACTGCCCTGTCGATCTCGTTGGCCGCGGCTGTCTCTTCATTGCGCCGAAAGTGATATCGCGCGCTGTCAAGCGCGTAGACCGAATCGAACCGCAGCGGATACCACCAGTCCTCCTCAATCACCACCCAGCCCGGGGAATCGGCCGGCTTTTCGCCTGCGGTTTTCGCCTTCGTGCTGTCCTTGTCCGCCATCGCCATCGACGCCATTGATGCGAGCAACAGGCTCGCTACTGCAAAACTGGTCTTTCTCATCGTGCTTCTCCTTTCTGAAAGAGCATGTGCTGACCAAACGAAACACTTACTTCACGGGGAAATGTCACCGGATTGCGGAAACCGCACCCGGCCTCTGATGCGGCTCGATCACTTTTCCGAGCTTCTCGATCTCTGTGCCGACCCAGGTGACACCCTTTCCGACTTCATCCGGTACAAAGCCTGTCCCTTCGACCAGCCGCCCTGCCACCATGCGCACGCCATTTGCCGTGGCCTCGGCGCCGGCTTCCAGTTTGTGTCCGGTCCACCTGGCGGCGTTTTCAACATGGTTAGTGGCGGATCGCAGATAGTGCCCGCCGGTACGACCGCGCTGATTTCTGATCGCTGTCTTTGCCATTGTGTGGTGATGATGTGCCAGGGCGTGTTCGGCCCGTGCGAATGCGTTTTCGAGAGTCGTGACGGACTTCACTCCACCCGCTTCAACATCCTTCGCCAGTTGGTCAATTTCGCGAGCCGAGGCAGTGAGTGCGGTTCTGGCGTCGCCGACGGCGTTGCTGGCCGCGGCGTGCAGGAATCCGCCTGCCAGCCACAGGTCGTGGGCAGCCGCCTTGAAGTCCTTCTTCAAGAAGTTCTCATGAGCCCGCTTCATGTGATCCGATGGTTCTTCGACGAAACGCACCCAGACGTCTTCCTCGATCACAAACGTCGGCGCGACCGATGGTTGCTTGTCATCCGCCGCCTTTGCAAACACGTTGTCCGCCATTCCCAACGAGGCCATTGATGCGAGCAGCAGGCTCCCTATTGCAAAATTGGTCTTTCTCATCGTGCTTCTCCTTTTTGAAAGAACATAGGTGAGTCATTCACAGCGGAATCTGAGACGAATATCACCGGAGTCTCCGCGAGTTACCCGTCTGTTGACTGGAATCCACGCGACGGTCGCTGAGTTGCTGCTCGCTGTGGAGCATCCGCACGTGTATCGGCGCGCCGAAGACACGCCGAACATAGAGGTGGTGAATTGCTGTGACGGTCATGACACTGCGAGTGCCTCGGGCAGTTGCTCGGACATTCACCCGCTCAGCACCAACACGTGGCACCTCATTTGTCGAACACCAACAACCGGGGTTCCGGCGTCCGACCGAGCCATCACGCAATCGTTGTGCCACAACTGAAGCGACAGGAAAAACACATCGCACTTGTCACGTGCTGAGGTGCGTTTCGGCGAATGCCCGGAACGTCGCCTGCTGGCGAAAGAGCCTGAATCAGCGAGTCTCGGCACACTGAATTCAGCTAAGTCCGGCCCGAAGTCCGCACCGCTCAGAGCAGCAGCCCGTTCCACGATGGCCTGGGACAAATTGTCCCATCGCGGCATTGCGTCCCGCGACGCCGGCAGCAGCTCCGGCAACCGCCACTGAGCGCCGTGAAACGCCGAATGAGCCGACCTGACTGACGAGGCCGCACGGTCGACTTACAATGACCGCTGGTCCTGTTTTTGCAGCGTCGGAGGCCGGTGGAAGCATGAAACGAATCGCAGTTCCTCCCATGAAACTCGCGGCCAGGCTCATTCTGATCTTTCTCGCCGGCGTGCTGTGCATCGTCGGCATTTCGGCATGGCTGTCGATCGAGCAGCACCATGCCTGGGAAGAATATCAACGCGAGTCGCATGACGCGCAACTGGTTGACGCGATGACGCCGGCCATCATGATGGCTTTGAAGGATGACGCTACGGTGACGCTTGCCCAGGCCGTTCAGATTTCATCACGCGGCGTCAAGGGCAAGGAGTTCCGCGTCACCAACGACAAAGAAGTGATGGTTCCGGAGAGAACCATCACTGCCCGGGAAATTTCCAGCATCTCCGTGACAAACGGGAACGGTACGCGAACGGCGCACACGTTCGTACCGCTGGTCATTGACGGCATCGATTCGGGAACAGTGCAGATCTCTCAGTCGCTGGAGCCGCACGACGCGTTTATTCGCCGTCAGATTCTAAGCGTCGCCGCTTCGCTGGCGGGTGTTGCATTGCTGTCCGGACTGGTGATTTACGTCGGCGGAATCAGGCTGGTTGCCAGGCCGCTGAAGAAGCTGTTTGCACAGATCGATGCCATTGGCCGGGGACAGCTTGACCAGCCGCCTGCGTTATCCGGCAACGACGAATTCGGCCGGCTGGCACTCGCCATCAGCAACATGAGCCGCCGGCTGCGGGAACAGCGGGACACGATTCGCCATACGGATCGGCTTGGTACCGTCGGAACGCTGGCCGCCGGCATTGCTCACGAACTCGGAACCCCGTTGAACGTCGTTTCCGGACAGGCGGCACTGATCGCCGGCGGCCGGCTGACTGCCGAAGAAGTTCAGGGAAGCGCCCGCGACATCAAAGAAGAGGCTGACCGCATGACGGCGATCATTCGGCAGTTGCTGGACTTCGCCCGCCGGAAGCCGGCGGAACGGCGGGTCTTCGACCTGCCCGAATTGGTACGCCGGACGTGCGGCCTGATGGAACCTCTGGCCCACAAGGCCGGCGTCCGCGTTCGCGTCGAAGACATCGACAGTTTGCCGTGTGTAACCGGCGAACCGTCTCAGCTGCAGCAGGTCTTCACAAACCTGATCAGCAACGCCGTCGCGGCACTTCCCGACGGTGGCGACGTTCGTGTCTCCGTTTCTGCAACGGACGATGGAAAACAGGTGTGCGTCGAAGTCAGCGACACGGGGACCGGCATCAGCGCCGAGGATCTTCCGCGAGTCTTCGAACCGTTTTTCACCACGAAGGATGTTGGCCTGGGCACAGGACTGGGATTGTCCATCGCGTACGGAATCATTCGCGAACACGGTGGCGAGATTTCTGTTCGAAGCACCCAGGGACAGGGCACGAGCTTCCGCATCACGCTTCCATTAACCGACGCGTCCGGGGATACAACTCATGAATGACGAGAATGCCGAAGCGCGGGTTCTGATCGTCGACGATGAACAGAAGATGTGCAAACTGATCGCGACGGACCTGCGATTGCGCGGGACTCAAAGCCAGATCTGTCTGTCAGCGGCCGAAGCGATGGAGGCCATCCGGCAGTCGGAATTCGACGTCGTGCTGACCGACGTGCGGATGCCGGGCACCAGTGGACTGCAGCTTTGTCGGCAGCTTTCGGAAACACGGCCGGACATCCCCGTGATTGTGATGACCGGATTCGGCACGCTGGAAACAGCGGTCTCCGCCATGCGCAACGGCGCCTACGATTTCATCACCAAGCCGATTGAGATGGACCTGCTTTCGATCACGCTGCGCCGAGCCATCGAAAAACGCCGGCTGACCGAACAAATCCGCATGCTGGAATCGTCGAATGGGTCGCGAACGGCGTTCGGTGAAGTGCTTGGTCAGAGTCCGGCGATGCTTGAATTATACGACCAGTTGCAGCAGGTCGCCGCGTCAGACGCTTCGGTTCTGATCACGGGCGAAAGCGGCACGGGAAAAGAACTTGTCGCCAGGTCGATTCACGCCAACAGCCGCCGTGCAAAACGGCCCTTTGTAGCCGTCAATTGTGCCGCCCTGTCGGAAGCGCTGCTGGAAAGCGAACTGTTCGGACATGTCAAGGGAGCGTTCACCGATGCGCGCGGGGAGCGTCGCGGCCTGTTTCTGGAAGCCGATGGCGGCGTGCTGCTGCTGGATGAAATGGGAGAAATGCCGGTTTCCATGCAGGTCAAGCTGCTGCGAACTCTCGAAGAACGCAAAGTCCGCCCCGTCGGCAGCGACAGGGAATCACCATTCGACGTTCGAGTCCTGTGCGCGACGAATCGAGATCTTGAGGCGGCGGTTGCCGATGGTTGTTTTCGCGAAGACCTTTACTACCGGCTGCATGTCATCGGCGTCGAACTGCCGCCGCTGCGCAGTCGCGGCACGGACATCCTGAGGCTGGCCGAAGACTTTGTGAGGCGGTTTGCCGCCGGCGAAAACAAACCGATCGCCGGGCTGGCTGAGGGCGTCGCAGAAAAGCTGCTGAGCTATTCCTGGCCCGGCAACGTCCGCGAACTGCGTAACGTTATGGAACGAGCCGTCGCGCTGACTCGCTATGACAGGATCACGGCTGAGGACTTGCCGGAAAAGGTCCGCAACTTCACGGGCGCCACGTTCTTCATTGGTGGGCTTGATCCGAGTGAACTCGTGTCTCTCGAAGAAATCGAACGGCGCTACATCAACCACGTTCTGGAAGCCTGCTGCGGCAACCAGACTCAGGCCGCCCGCATCCTCGGTCTCAACCGCAAGACCATCTACCGCAAAGTGAAAGATTGACCCTCCACTCGCCAGTGTACCATTCGCCCGGCCGCGCCGCTGATCTGCCCGCGGATGACGGAATCCGCAATGCAGCGATTCCGGACACCTCCCTGTCCGGAAGCGTCAACTACGCACGCACGGCAGGCAAGTCTATCAACACTTTCGCTCGCCCAGCCGCTGGTGACAACGCCGTCCCCGGGGTCTAAGCTGCATTCATCGCCGCTTTGGCCGATGAATTGATTCGGCAGGACACCGACTGCCGTTCACTGGCAGCTCAAGAGGCGGCAACGTTCAACGCACGATCTATCCGCCAGCGCGTCTGCCGCCGGACAGACCGCAATTCGACGATTCAGAAAAGGGACACGAACACGCGATGGCCGCAACGATCAGTGACTCATGGACTCGCATCGCAGCGTGGTTGCGGGCAAACGCTCCCGATGACTTTGCGTTCCTTCAGGGACCGGCATCTCCGGAAGAGATTGACGCAGTGGCCGCGCAATTCGGAATTGAGATTCCTGACGATTTCAGGCAACTGTATGAACTCATGAATGGTACAGATCCCAATGGCGAATCGGCTGGGCTTTTTCCGTCTGTCGACGAATGGGATGACATGGCATTTGGACCATTGGCTCTGGACCAGATCGTTTACGACTGGCAATTGCAGAAAGAGCTGGTCGAATGCGGAGACTTCGCTGATCGTGAACCGGAATCATGCGATTCCGGCATCGCAAACGAATGGTGGAATGTTGGCTGGATCCCATTCGCTTCGAATGGTGGCGGCGACTACTACTGCATCGACATGGCTCCGACCGCCGACGGAACGAAAGGCCAGGTCATCACGCACTCACATGAATCCGGCGAGCACAAAGTACTTGCGCCGTCACTTTCTGCCTATCTCGGCGAATTGGCGGATGGCCTGGAGGCGGGGCAGTTCGAGTACACGGACTACGGTATGCAGCGGATCGAAACCGAAGATTGATGCTGGACAATCACACGGATGCATCGAAGTGCAGGCGGCGTTCTTCGCGAGCCTGCGCGATTCCACCCGCAGGCATCTGAAGCCGTGTTCAATCATTTTTCAGGCCGATTATGGCCGGCGGCCCCTGTCGAAAACCGGCATGAGCACCACAAAGATCAATACTCCCGTGGCGGTGAGCCACCCCGCCCCGTAAATCGGCCGATGCTATAGGAATCTGCGCAGTTATTCTCCATCGCCGAGACATCGGCAGAGGAATCGCTGCGGGAGACTCGCGACAAAGTGCAGGAAATTCTGTTAGCGGTGGCCGTACTGAAAGCCAGTGTTTTCGCTGATCCACGCACTCTCACCAACGGCCTCCGGTACTCGGAGTGAACATGGGACAAAGTGCCGTGTGTATTCGGTCTTTTGCTCACGGACTGCGAGCATAACCAGGTGCCGTCACACTTGCGTCAATCCCGGCTTCACTCAAGATTTGCCGACGCGTACTCTCCGTCAGTTGCGGCCAAACGCGAACCAAGGCGAACAGACGCGAATCGAGTTCAAGTGCACCACCCTGCGCACCACCGACGCTCTGAATAGCCGTTTCAACAAGCGAATTCGCTGATTGTTCGACTCCTGTAGGGACCATCCTGCGGTCGCCCGTCGACGGTAACTCATGCGAATGGCCGGGAAAAACGCTTGGTTTTTCGCGGCCATCGCTCGTTAGTACGGGCCTGCTTCTACAGCGGCAAATGCTCTCGACAGGAGTCGAACCTGCACGGGATTGCTCCCACATGCCCCTCAAGCATGCGTGTCTACCAATTCCACCACGAGAGCGTGATCGTCCGGCTGATGTCGGAAGCAGAATGGAAGAATCTGTGGATGACACAACGACGCCGGGTGGGTTCGGTGTCTTCGCGTTCCGACTCGGCGGAAAGATAACAGGGAACGCGTTGCGGCTTCAAGTAACGCGATGCGAGCGTGCAGGCGATTCCAACCTCGTTGTGGATGGTTGTGCGACTGTGATGACGGATGGCCGCTGTGCCGATCCGGAGCGGCGAGTGTCGGTGACGGTCTGCCTGCGTTATCGGCCAGACCAGTGCCGGTATTTTCCCCCGGATTGCATTGCCAGTTGCTGCAGCCATGTCAGGTCGCGCGTTTCCGGCGAACCGATGCCGAATTCGACGACATGAATCCTCGCGCCGCTGCGGTTCGCGTTTCGGATATCGCGAAGATCGGCGGGAGCCAGGCGGGGTTCTGTGCCGTCGGTGAGGAAATAGACCACTTCCGGATCCAGACGCAGTGCGGCAAGGATGGCCGGCTTGTGTTCCGTGCCGGCTGTCGCTTCCTGGCTGCTGATTGCCGCGCAGGCCAGATCCACGTGGATCGTGTCAGCCGGGTACCAGTCTTTCTGAGGGCGGTTGCGAAGATTGATGAGCTGCGGAGGCCCGTCGTCGTAGAAGATGACCTGGAACCGCTGATGGGGCTGAAGCTGACGCAGGCTTGCCTGCAACTGAGCCTTCGCCAGCCGGAGGCGTTGCTCCTGACTCATACTGCCCGAGATATCGATGACATACACAAATCTCTGCCCGGAGTCAGCGATCTCCATGAAGGATGTTTCGCCGGGGCCGGGAGTCGGTGACCCGGATGCTCCGCGCCCGGATGTTCCCGACGGCTGAATCAACTCCGGAACGCCGCCCTGGGTGCCGCTGAGTCCAGCCAGTGGTGCTCCGGGACCAATGACGGCGGGTACTTCGTTGAGCATTGCTGCCGTGGACGAATTCGTCGACTGCAGATCTGTTTTCCCCAGTAGTTCGGCGACGGTTGGTGCTTCCTGCGGCACGACATCCTGCGGCGGGCGCTGCGAAGCGGGTTGAATGACGTCGGCGTCCTGGGGCTGGTCGGCCGGCCGGTCAGACACGGCGTCTGATGAGTCGTTGATGGCGGTCAATCCGATATCTCGGAACTGCTCGCCACCGGCATCGGCGGGTTGTCCCTGCTGACAGCCTCGCAGCGACCAGCCAGCGAGTAACAGCACCAGCACATGCAGAACCAGCGATCCCAGGCTGCTGGGAAGCAGCGACTTCCATGCGGTTGTGTCAGCCTGCAGTGCTGTTGGCTTGACGTTCACGATGTCTGTTCCCCGGCTTCGGAAAACTGGCGGCGAACCGAATTCCCGGAAACGCCGAATGCACACATCTGAAAGAGCACCGCCGGCACACCATTTCCACATGGCGAACGGGCAGGCAGTTCATGGCAGGTGTCGGCCCGCGGTTCGCTCTACTTTCGCCTTACTGTCCGGTGTCCGCTGGTTCCTGTTCTGTCGGCTCGGGATTTGCCAGCGCTTTGATTCGCTCGATCACCTGCGGAGTCAGGTTTTCTTCGACGACGCCTTCAGGAGCGTGGAAAACGAACGTGTCTTCGGGAATGGCTTCATTCAGCGTCAGCTTGCGAAAATCGAGTGTCACCAGCGGGCGGACGAGCGTTTGCGCGGGATCGGGGTGTTTCTTGAGGTATTGGATTCGTCGCGGCAGAAGTGCATCGGCGTCGACGTAAACGCGGACGAATTCGGGCACGGTGTCCGGCAACTGCGAGGTTGAATCGGTGGCATTAAAGAAGGTCCGCAGACTGGTGTCGGACCAGCGGCCCGTGAGCACCAGGAACCGTGTCTGACCGATCGTTTGTTCGCGAACGGGGCCGAATTCCATGACTGCCTGTAGTTTCGCCAGCAGCGCGTGAAGTCCGCCGACGCCAAGATCCTGCAGCATGCGAGTTGCGTCTTCAGACCCGGCCTGCGGAACGGCTTCGAGGATTTCCCGGATGTCCTGGCGATTCAACTGCTGCAGACCTCCGTTGTTCCACAGAGTCCACAGAGTCCCGCCGTCGCTGACCTGAATCAGCGAAGCGGTTGGTTTCAGTTCGGTGGTGTCTTCGGGGTCTTCGTTGATTCCGTCTGTCTGAGTGTCGGAAGCTTTGACGGATCGAACGGGAAACATCTGGAATTCGAGCCGGATGCGATTGCCGGATGCCTGCGTGTAGTGTCCGGTCGCCAGAAACCGGGAGCCGGACATCACGACAGTTTCGTTCAGATCGGCCGACAGGGAATCCAGCGAGTCGAGTTTTTCGCGGACGGTATCCAGGACTTCAGCGGCCGTCTGAGTCGGTTCGGAGGCGGCGCCGGGAGCGGCCGATCCCGCCGGTTCCTGCGTCGGCTGTGCGGCGAAAATCAGCGGAGCGGCCTTCTGCGCCCCGGTGACGGCAAAAACTGCCGCCAGGAGCCCCAGCATCCGGAATGTCAGACTTTGCGGTTTGTGCTTCATGTTCGGAAAGTAGCGGATTTGCCAAAGAATGGAGTTGTCATATCCCGACATTTGAGAGTGAAAGACCGATTTCGGTTGTCGCTCGGGCACGCTGCAGCGGGCCGCGGCGGCGATCGGATTCTATGCCGTTGGGCATCGTTGGGTCGACTGGAAAAGGTCAGGCACTGCATTCCGGCAGCCCGATCACTGACGAACTTCACAAAACATACGCTGATTTGACCGGTGGCCGTTGGTTCGAACTGTCATCACGATACGGAAGGGGTTGCAATGAGGTACTACTTTCTGGCTCTGGGCGCCCTGATGGTCGTCTGCATGGGCTGCGCCGGAATCGGTGGCGGAAGCAGCGTGCTGAAAACGAACGAGCATATTGCTCCGCCGGCCGCGATGCTGCAGCACCCCGGACCGATGGTTGACGGACCTGGTCCGGGAGTCCTTGGAATTCTGGCTTCTCAGGGAGCCGCCGGAGGTATGGGAATGCCCGCAATGGGATCCCAGAACACGCAGGTGAAATTCACCGGTGACCAGGCTGGCATGATCGTCGGCTGGAAAGTCGGCGACGGTTTTGCTGAAAGTCAACTGGTGGTTCCCGGCCGCTATGACTTCGCACAGAACGCGGTTTACCAACTGAAGTTCTCCAACATTCCGGAATACCCGTCGCTGCAGCTGTACCCGACGCTGGAAGTTCGCGGTGCTCACCCGACGACGCTGGCCTATCTGGAACACAACAGCGTGCCGGTGGAAATCACCAACGAAGACCTGGATCACGTGCAGAGCAACAACATGGTGACCAAGGTCATCTATCTGCCGAATCCGGAGTTCCAGGCACGAGCCATCGCGGGTGTCGAAACGCTGGTTTCCACAAAGCTTGATCCGGGTGTCGATCCCGTGCAGCAGGCGGAAAAGATGGGAACCATCATGCTGGTCCTGCGGTTCGGCAACAAAGATCTGGAAATGAATCCGATGACCACCATGGCGGCGGACGGGACTCTGCAGCAGGTGTCTCACACGGTGATGGAAGGTGCCGACGGACAGTTTGCTCCGCCAACTCCGATCGCGTGGATTCCTCAGGATGTTCAGGGAGTTCCTTCGGCCATGATCGCGGCTGGTTATGGCGTTCCCGGTCAGGCTCCGATGCCGATTGCCGGAATGGGACCGACTCCTCCGTGGGGTATGCCGATCACGGGAACTCCGATTGGTCTGCCCGGACCGCCTCATCTGCCGCTTGGCGGACCAGCGGGACTGCAGTCACACACGATTCGCAATCTGTCGCAGAACAACGTTCCACAGCCGACCGACCACATGCTGATTGATGTGAAGCACAACCCCGGATTCAACATGCCGGCTCCTGTGAAGCACATTCAGTACAGCGAAGATCATCCGGTCCATGCTCCGGGAGAAGTCAGTCATCCGCAGTCCAGGGCTGCTGAGATCTACGGCTTCTAGTTGGAAGTACGAGGGAAAAGGTTACCGGGGGGCGATTTGGGGAACTTCTCCGAGTCGCCCTCTTTTCCCGTTTGAACGTCAGCGAAGGAATCGCCGAGATGGCTTTTGAGCGAGGAATTCCGAGAGCAGGGATGACCGCCGTCGCGTGGATGCTGGCGTTTGCCGCGCTGGCCACATCGACGGCCTTTGCTCAGCCGGGATACCACCAGCCGCTGAACCAGCATGTTCCGCCTGGCAAAGCGGCCGGGTGGATGAATCTGATTCGGCGATACGACCCGAGCTGGCTGCAGCCCGTGCGTGTCGAACTTCCCAGCACAGGAGACGTCGCCGTGTTTTCCGCGTCGTCTCAGCCGTCTGCGATGGCGGCGGCTCCGGCGACGTTCGCGGTCAACGCCGGTCACGTCTATCGGCTGCAGGTCAGCAACATGCCGGAATTTCCCGGTGTCGAACTTTTCCCGACCATTGAATTGCTGGATCACCTGCATCCGCCGGTTGGTCGTGAAGATGAATTTCCCATTCCCGTCCCGCTGGCGGCCGACGATATCCGCATCGCTCTCAGCGGTCAGATGGTGACGCGAGTCATCTATCTGGAACAGCCGCAGACGGCACAGGCACTGGACCCGCTGCGTCGGGAGTTTCCGCAGTCGGTCGGCCCGACGGACAATGCTCTTGAAGAAGCGGACCGGCTTGGCCGTCCGATGATGATTGTTCGCATCGGCAGCCGCCGACCAATCGACGGGTCGACTCCTGCATCCTTCTTTGGAACAGGTGGAGCGGTCGAGCCGCGAGCCACGGTTCTTCCGCCGGAATTCGTCGACGCTCGCCCGGCGACCCCGTCGACAGCAGCGATCCGGTCGCTGGTTCAGCGTTAGTTTCGCTCGCCAAACATCCCTCCCTGCAGCCAACATGAACGCCATGCTCAGTTCTCAATCAGACGCCGCACGATTCGCTCCTGCGTCGCGAAGCTCCTGGACGACGGTTTCGGCCTGGTTCGCGGGGCTGGCGTGTCTTCAGGGCATGCTGCTGACCGGATGCGCGATGCCGGGATCAATGCAGGCTTCGAGTGACCACGTCTATTCAGCACAGTCTCCCGGCGGGATGAACGAACACGTCGGCGCTGTTGCCTGGCCGGATGAAGAATTCTCCGCGTCACCGGCGGCCGCCTCAGTACCGGTCAGCCGCGCGGACTATGGTGATGGCATTACTCAGCACCGTGACGCGTCAGAAGCTGGTGTTCAACAGGTTGTCGGTCGTGAAACCGAGCCCGAACCTGCTGACATCAACAGCATTGTCGATCCCAAAGTCATGCGCGTGTCCTATGAAACCGGTGCCGCGTTGAACGGTCGTGTCGCGACGACGCATCCGCTGGCCACATTTGCCGAGGCGGAACCGCGAGTCTGCGATCCCGCTCAGTCCGAGTACGGCATCCCCGCGGAAACCGTGGGAGCCGCGCTGGTCGACACGTATCCGGAAGAATACATCTTTGACGGCGGCGACCGAGGCGAACCGGTTCACTATTACGGCGGTTCGATGAAAGGTCTGGAGACCGAAGACACGGTCGTGGAATACAGGAATCACGACGGCCGGAATCAGGTGCGCCCGTCCAATCGAGTTGCAGTTTATGCTCCGCGGTTCGGTTCGGTGCGCGCTGTTTCCGGTCCGCATAACGACATCAAGGTCGACAAGGTTGTGGGAGCCGTCGAGGTGTCAGGCGTCGGCAACCTGCTCGCCAGCAACGGCCATGCGGAAAGCATTGAACACACGCTGGTCGAAGGCGTCCAGGCTCGCCATCGCGCCGACGGAGTCGAAACGGACATCATTCCGCATTCCAGCGAGCAGGCGGATTCCGCTCATCAGAACGCCAAGTTCGACGCACGGCACGAGAGTCGCCATTACAGCGCCGCGAACTCGCTTCAGGCAAGATTCACGGCAAAACAACGCCAGCAACTGCAGAACGCCATCGTGTGGACGCGCGAAACGTTCCCGCAGGTTTCGGCAGCCACGTCACAGTCAACTCAGATCCGGGCAACGTTTAAGGCTCAGGAAACCATCGGACTTGAAGACCAGCGCAAGGAAGGTCCGCTGCGAATTATCAAGCTGGCCGACAAGGAAACCGCTCAGGCCGGCGAAATCATCACGTTCACGATTCATTATCAGAACCTGAGTGATTTCGAAGTCACCGACGTGCGCATCATCGACAACCTGACTCCTCGGCTGGCATACGTCGACGACAGTGCTCAGGCGGATCTGCCCGGCGAAACAATTGTCGAACCCAACGGCGAGGGCAGTCACCGTCTGATCTTCGAATTCGACGAACCGCTGCCGGGACGTGCTTACGGCACGATTATCTTTTCAGCACGCGTGCGGTAGACGAGACAGGTCGCCGCAGCGGATCGAAGACGCAACCTCGTTGTGCATCGTCTCAAACGTTCGATGGCGAAGCGGCAACCGTGACCTCGCGGACCTTGCATCCGTGCATCAGCTTCATGGAGACTGTCCCGGCGGTGTCGGATTTTGCTGATGCCTGCGGTTCCTCTAGCTGTCTGCGCACCAGCTTTGCATCGATCGGTTTGCGGCCTGACGGAATATGCAGGAGCCCGGCGATCCGAACGTCAGCGTCACCCTTCGGCAGACCACCGATGGAGCGGCCATGCAGTTCGCTGTGGATCCGTTCGGCGATCTTCGAAAGCACGTCGATATTCAGACCGGTCAGCAGGACCAGCAACTGACCGGGAGAGTTCCGTACGATGGAATCGGCCGGCCGGACGTTTTCGCGAATTGTTTCCGCGACATCGCAAAGCAGCTCGCTTCGATGATCCACAGTATTTGGCAGCGTCACGCACAGGAAACCGGTGGACGTGTTGTCAGCGTGATTCCTGCTCAGTTCCGCCGGCAATGCCTTTTGCAGATAGTCCGGGCTGTACGTTCCCGTCGATTCGTCAAGCCACTGGCTGTAGTCGACGTCCTGTTCGTCGTCGTCACTGGTTTCGCTGACGAGTGCTTCGCGGACTTCTGTCATTCGGCCTGACGTGACGCGGGACAGGTGACTTCGCATGGCGATTTCCACCAGTGCCGCCTGCGCGCGGGCAAGGATGGCTTCGCGACTCGGAACGCGGCCAACGTCGATGCTGAATCCGCTGGCCAGTTCGCTGACTCGGCAGTCGACGTCGGCCAGCAGACGAAACACTTCGTCCGGCCTCAGACCAAAGTCCAGAATCAGCAGCTTTTCCAGACCCTGCCGGGCACACTTCACATTGCGGACGACTTCTTCCATGTAGTCGGAACAGCAGCGGGACGCGATCAGCGCCGCGGCCAGCGACGACCGGGAGTGTTCTGTGTTTGGCAGCACGTCTTCGATGGAACGATGATGCACGGCGATCGATTCGACAATTGTCGGGTCCAGACTCCATTTTCGGCACAGGCCAACGCTGACATCAACGTGCGTGTATCCCAAAGCTTCCTGTTCGCGCTGGAAGGTTGTCCGGTCATCGCGAACGTCCAGAACGCTGTCGACGTAGCTCTGTCCGCACGTCGCCAGCAGCGCCAGACGGCCAATATCCTGCAACAGCCCCGCCAGGAACCATGTGGGCGCGTCCAGCGTTGGAATGCGTTCCGCCAGAGTCTCCGCCGTGGATGCCTGCAGCAGCGATTCGCGCCAGATTTTCTGAAACCACGGGCGAAGATCGTCGGTCTGACTTTCCAGTTGCGCCAGTGAGAATCCCAGCACCAGCGTCTGGACCATGGTCGTTCCCAGCAGCGGAACAGCGGCCTCAATCGACGACGGCTTTCGGCGAACGCCAAACAGAGCGGAGTTGGCAAACTTCAGAATCCGCCCGGCGATGGCACCATCGGCACGAATCGTGTCGATCAGTTCCTGCATGTCCGGTTCCGACTGCTTCGCAATCTGAATGACTCGGACGGCGACTTCCGGAAGCGTGGGCAACTGGTCGGATGACAGCACGCGTTCGAGCGAGATTCGGTTCATGACGATTGTTCCGATGAAACAGCGGGACGGGCTCCGCCTCGCCGACGGAACTCTCTTTCCTGGCGTCATCGAACGGAACGGCGGCAAGTTGCCCGGAAAGTCCGCAGCCTGACCGAACAGGAGAAACTCGGCCGTTTGTCCCGACCCGAAAATCCGGCAACCGCGCGGGGCGTCGCCGGATTGCGGCTCACCACTGGTTTTCACTTATCGCCCGCGGTCGGACATCATCGATGTGGCGAGTTCTGAACCGCCTCGTGTTCTGTCCATCGTAAATTGATGTGTGCCACTGGCTGTGCCAGTGCCCTGTGGTCCGGAAAACACTGGCACAGACAGGGGCACACGACCCACCGATCCACGCCTGACAAAGCACTCGCGAGAACGACATCGTTACTGTGGTTCGCGATTCCGAAGCATCGTCGAAGAGATGTCGACACGAAAATCGTGCTCCGGGATTCCGTGGAACAGTCTCGCCAGATCCGACGGCACCGGCAGGTCTTCGATAGTCTCAAAACGATCCGCCGGAGTTCCTTCCCGTAACCGGCCGGCGACCAGAAAGCGATGACCGCCCGCCGCGAGCGCAGACAGCGCGGAGATCATTCCTCCGGGTTCGTTGCCGTAAAATCGCGGGTCGAGAATTCTTCGAGCGGTGTCGAATCCCACGACGAACGAACAACCGGGAAACAGAGCCGACTTCTGAGCAAACAGCGGAGCACGCGTCAGGGCAACGACTTCTCCTCGCAGTGATATCAGGCGATTCCGCAGTTGCCAGTTCGTGAGTTCCGGCTTATCAGCGTTTGTCACCGAAATCTCAAAGACGACGGACACACCCAGCATTCGTTCGGCAACGCTCCTTAGCCGGCGATGGCCATTGTGAACGGGATTGAACGATCCCGGCAGAACGGCGACATTCGTCAGCGAAGAAAGTTTCTGCACTTCGCCGGACGAGTGAAGCAGGACGATGCGGTGCTCGTCATCCGGCAGCGGAACGACCGGTTCTTCAGAATGTTGCGTCGGTCGCGCGTCAGACACGTCACATCAGTTTCAATTCGGAAGGCCACCGTCGTTTCGGCCTGGAGAACTCCATGACGACAGTTTCCTGCGTCGACGACATCGCCGCAACTCTGGTCAGTTCACTCGTTCGCACCGAACAGCGGATTGTGTTTGCGGAAAGCTGCACAGCGGGACTAATTTCCGCCAGTCTGGCAAGGATTCCCGGAGTTTCCGCGGTTCTGGCGGGATCGTCGGTGGTCTATCAGGTGGCCACAAAAATCGCCTGGCTGGGCATCGATGAGGCGCTGCTGGATAACCCCGGCCCCGTCAGTCGTGAAGTCGCCGAGCTGATGGCGGTCAACGTGCTTCGCAACACCAGTCATGCGATGATTTCCGCCAGCGTCACCGGTCACCTTGGCCCGGATGCTCCGCCGGAACTGGACGGCATCGCGTGGTGCGCGGTCGCCGTGCGAAACAACTCGGGGCAACCGATCATCCGGGAATCCCGGCGGCTGAAACTGCTGTCGCCGGCGCCGTCCAGCGATCCGCTGGAGATCCGACGCGCTCGCCAGCAGGACGCGGTCCGTCAGGTTCTGCTTCGCTGCAAGGCAGTGATCGACGGGTCTGCAACACGCGACGCCGATTGACGCGGAAGTCGTCCGGCTTCTGAAGTGAGCACGCTGACTTCCGGCTGAAACCAGCGTCCAGGTGCATCGACCGGCGCCGTCAGGCGGATCGCACTGAAGCGCGCCGACGCCACATGATTCCCGCTGCAACGACGATCGGAACGGCCGCCACAACCAACCATGTCAGCGGAAGATGCTGGCGATCCTCGGTGCCGATGCCCATTTCCTTCAGGCGGTTTTCGTAATGGGAGATTGTCATCAGCAGGCCATTGTGAGTCACATGCAGCAGCATTCCCGGAACAACGCTGCGCGACTGTTCGAAGACAATCCCCAGTACGACACCCATGAACATCGTGGGAAAGAAGCGTTCAAAGAACAAAGCGTCCTGCATCACGACGTGAAATAATCCAAAGAGAATCGCGCTGCCGGCGATCGCGCCGGCGGCGGAGAGTCGCGTTCGCAGCGAATTCTGCAGGAATCCGCGAAAGAAAAATTCCTCACATAAGGCCGGTGCGATGGCCAGCCCCAGCAGTTTCACGGCCAGAGGTACCGCATTCAGATCGAGCTTCATGCGTTCGGTCAGTTCCTTCAGCACCTCGACTCGCGCGTCGCTGATGATGAACAGATTCATTTCGTAAACAAACACCCACAGCGACGTTCCCAGCAGCACCGCGACGATCATCATGGCCGCGGCAGGCTTTGTGAATGCGAAGCCCGTCACTGTGGAAACGTTCGCCAGTTTTGCCAGCACCAGCGGCACAAGGACAAAGATCGCCACGGAAACCGCGCCGTTGACAAGCAGCCGGCTTGTCATGGTTCCGTCGATTCGCCCTGACAGAGAACTCACAAACAGGAACAGAGGGCAGACAATCGCCAGCGTCGTCCATGCAACCGCCAGCGGCGCCACCTGCAGCGGAACCTTCGGCCGTCGAAACATGTCCGACCACGATCCGCCGCTTCCGTAAAGGACGGCATCGGAACCGAATATCCGCGCCGCCAGAGACAGCGCCAGCAAGCCATAGACAGTTGTTGAAATCAGCACCATCCCGAACATCAGCGGATTGAAATATCCCTGCAGCAGATCGCGTCCCAACAGCACGGTATTGGCCAGCGGCGTGACGGCCAGCAGCGTATTCATCTTCAGGTTCGGCATCAGGCTGAACACGCCGGGAGTCAGCGATATCAGCATCAGCGGAATCAAATACGCCTGGGCTTCTTTGAAGCTGCGTGCCACACTGGTCAGGCTAAGCAGTACCGCCGAAAAGAACGCGGCGAAGACGATCATCATCACGACGATCAGCGGGATGACCTTCCAGCCGGCGTCGCCCAGCACCGCGTCTTCCAGTCCCAGCGAAAACAGCGTTGCGAACATGGAGATCATGTTCACGGACGCTGTCAGCAGGGCGACGACCAGCACTGCCAGAAACTTGCCTCCCAGCAGCGTCATTCGTGACACGGGCGCGGCCACGAGAATTTCCATCGTCCCGCGTTCGCGCTCGCCGGCGGTCAGATCGATCGCCGGATAGACGGCTCCGGTCATCGTCATCAGGACCAGCACCAGCGGAATAAAGGTAATCAGCGAGTAACCTCCGGTTCCCTGACTTGTCACTTCCACCGTCGTGAACTCCGCCGGCTTCGACGCGGAGATTCCGATCTCACGCAGCAGACGATCGATGTATCGCTTGTTGACCGCCTCCAGCCGTGACGTGACTTCCTCATAGGCCCGTTCGCTGATCGGTGACTGCGATCGCTTAAACAGTTCCCAGTTGTGAAACTGCACGGGATTGCCGCCGCGATCGAATAGGAACGGTTCGCGATCCGTCTGCGGCCGCAGTTGAATCCCCAGGTCGGAATAGCCTTCGGACACCAGGTATCGCAGCGACTCCTCGGTGGGAGCGTCCGACAGGCGGTATTGAAAAACGGTCTTCTGTGATTCCGCGCCGAGCAGTTCCGACACGGCTGCGGCCGGGCTGCCGTCGTTCACGGGTGGTGCCGGTGGCGCCCCGCTTGCCTGCAGCAGACGTTCTCCGCGCTGCAGGATCCGGCTGACGATGTCGGCATCGGCTTCCGTTTGCACGCAGAGGTGAACCTCCACCTCGCCTGGAGTCTCCAGGCCGCTCAGCAGCCCGCGCCGCATGATGACTCCCAGCAGCGGATACACCAGCAGCGGCATCAGGACCAGAGTAATGATCGTGCGCCGGTCGCGCAGAATCTCGCGCAGTTCCTTGCGAGCCAGCCGGAACGTTCTGGCCAGCAGAATGTCACCGCTGTCGTGGACGGGTGGTTCCGGAACCGGTGGTGACGCATTCGCGGCGGAAGTATCAGACGAATTCATTCGACTGTCCTCCGCGGCGCTTCTTGCAGCAGATCAATGAACATCTGAGTCAGAGTGGTCTGTCCCGTTTCCGCCTGCAGTTGCGCGAGCGTTCCGCAATGCCGCAGTCCTCCGAAATGCAGCAGGCCGAATCGATCACCGAATCGTTCGGCTTCGCCAAGTCGGTGAGTACAGATGATGACAGCCTTGCCGTCGCCGCGCAGATGATTCAGATATTCGAAGATGACCTGACTGCCGACGATGTCCAGCCCGCGAGTCGGTTCGTCCAGCAGCATCACCGGCGGGTCATGAATCAGTGCGCGAGCCAGATTGATGCGTTGCTTCTGGCCGGTGCTCAGAACACCGCAGCGGCGATCAATGAACGCGCGGAAGTCCAGCAATTCCGACAGCCGTTCGATGCGGTCCCGGCAAATGCGCTGAGGAACGTCGTACAGGTCCGCGACAAACGACAGCATTTCCCGAGCCGTCAGCCATTGATACACGCCGACACTTGTGGACACGAATCCCACGCGCCGCTTGACCTGATCGGGATCGGTTGCGACCGAAACACCGTCGACGAACACGTCACCGGTTGTTGGCTGCATCAGTCCCAGCATCATCCGCAGTGTCGTTGTCTTGCCGGCTCCGTTTGGCCCCAGCAGGCCAAACACTTCACCGGCGTCGACGGCAAACGAAACGTCGTCGACCGCCAGCACATCGGGCCCGTCCGCGGTGGCGAACCGTTTGGATAAATTCGAGACGCAAATCACCGCAGTCGTTTCCGGGCGGATTGTCGCCGTCAGTCTTCAGGTCACAGAATTCGCGAAATCGTGGCGGAAAAATACCGCGTTCTGTTTCCTGCCGCCATCACTGCGAAGAAATCTCTGCGCGGTCGTCAATTGCGTTCGTTGGCAACTGCCCGCGTGTTCAGAAAGAATCCGCGGTCTGAACCAGAACATCCGGAAAGTCTGACCGCCGATGTGCAACCCCATTGTCGTACATGCCGCACCGGACGACGCGTCCGAAGTGGCACTCCTGTTTGACGCGTATCTAGTCTGGTACGGTGCGGATTCAGATCCCGACAAGGCTCGGTTGTTTCTGACGCAGCGGCTGACGAATAACGAATCCACGCTGTTCTTCGCGAAACGGAATGATCGGCCGGTCGGATTCGTGCACCTGTACCCGCTGTTTTCGTCGATCTCGATGGAACCGATCTGGCTGCTGAATGATCTGTTTGTCGTCGAAGATGCTCGCGGACACGGAATCGGAACTCTGCTGTTGCACACGGCCGCTCAGTATGCTTCGGAACTCGGAGCGATTCGCCTGGAACTGGACGCGGCACACACCAACACACAAGCGATGGCACTGTACGAGCGGCTGGGCTGGAAACGCGACGACACGTTCCAGCAGTATGTCCTGAATCTGCCGTGAATTGCCGCGAGGCGACGCGTCCGGCAGAAGTGACTGTTTCAGCCATCGCCATCGACAAGGCTACGCATCCCTGGACACCGTGCGGAAACTCGGACTCGCTACTTCACAGAAGCGGATAACAAGTCTTTCGGAAACTCCTTCCATGATCGTCGACTATCAACTGGAACCGGACTTGACCGCGTCGGAGTTTATCGATGTTCTGCAACGGTCGACTTTGGCGGAACGTCGTCCGGTCGGCGACGTTAAGCGAGTTGCACGGATGCTGGCGAACGCCGAAGTCATCGTCACCGCCCGCTTCGAAGGATTGCTCGTGGGAGTCTCCCGGGCGATCACCGACTTCGTCTACTGCACCTACCTGTCAGACCTTGCCGTCGACGAAAAGTTTCAGCGGCGCGGCATCGGGCGGGAACTGATCCGTCGCACTCACAAAGCTGCGGGTCTGCAAACGAATCTGATTCTGCTGGCGGCACCAAAGGCCCGGACGTACTACCCACACATCGGGCTGACGCCGCATGATTCCTGCTGGATGGTTCCCGCACAGGACTGAATCCGCGCTGAGGAGCATCGCAGCGGCGCCACCGCTGGCAGGAGTCACTCAGCACCATCCTGGCGAGCCGCCACGGGCCTTCGATCGACAGTGGTACAAGATCGTTCGCCCTTGCAGACCACCGCAGCCATATCCACTTGAAAAACCGAAAAATCTGGTTCGACAATCAAAATCCTCAGATGTAGACTGGTTGACTTGAAGACAGTCGCGTAAACCCTGCTTTTTTCCCCGCCTTTGTGTCAGAATTCCCGAAACGTACATGTATCGAAGTACTGGTACGCTTATCTGCTGTGTTGCGTTTGGTTGCTGCGATTCCTGCCCCGTTCGGTTTGCGATTGTCTCGGATCAGGGTGTTTTGAACTGGAGAGTGAACTCGCATAAACCATTCGTTTCGTAGTCTGTTCGTTCTGTGTCCACTGTCTGTTTGTCCTACCTAAGAGAAGAACTGGAGGCTGCACATGAAGTCTGAATTGGTTCGTAACCGCAAGCGACCGGCATTTACGCTGATCGAACTTCTTGTGGTCATTGCAATTATTGCGATCCTGATTGCCCTGCTGCTGCCGGCGGTACAGCAGGCACGTGAAGCTGCTCGCCGCACGCAGTGCAAGAACAATCTGAAGCAGCTGGGCCTGGCTCACCACAACTATCACGACGTGTACAAGAGCTTCGCGCCGAACATCAACATCATCTGGGACGGCCCTCCGTGGGACATTTCCAAACGCGTCTGGGGCGGAAGCCAGGCCAGTCATCTGGTCAACCTGCTGCCCTACATCGAGCAGGCTCCCCTGTACCAGAGCATCAACTTCAACAACGCCGCCACGGTCAAACCGTGGGCTCAGATGATTAACGGAAAGCTGCTGAATGAAACTGTGATCGCCGCATACCAGTGCCCAAGTGAGTCCCGCGGGTCGATGTATTCCGGTGGTGCTGACCTTCCCTCGCGGGCGATGACGAACTACGCCGGCTGCACGGGTTCAACGGCACAGGCTGGCCGCGGTCTCTGCAACATGGTGTCAATCGTTGGTGACGGCGGTCCTCTGTTCGACCCGGACAACGACGGCGAAGACTGGTTCGGACGCCTGACAATCGGTCAGTACTTCCGAACTGACACTCCTCACCCGAACAACATCTCGGGCGTCATTCCCCGAAGTTCGTGGGCGGCAAACATCCGTGACATCACGGACGGTACGTCAAACACGATCATGATGGGTGAAGTTCGCGGCGCCTGCTCAGATGCTCTGGGCTACTGGGCTCCTGGCGTCGGCGGTGGCTGGGCCGACTCAGAATCGCTGTGGTTCTCGACGACGGCACCGATTAACTTCCCGACCTGCCCCGGTGAGAACGGTAATCCGACTCTCGCCGCCGGTGGTGGCACAGGCTGCCGGTCTCACCTGGCATGGAATACCGCCATGGGATTCAAGTCACTGCACGTTGGTGGAGCACAGTTTGCAATGTGTGACGGCAGTGTTCGGTTCATCAGTCAGAACATTGACCACACTCTGTACCAGCAGCTTGGAGATCGCTGGGACGGATATCCGGTCGGTGAATTCTAAGACGGAATCCTGACTTTACTCGAACGGCAGACTGCGACGCAGCCTGCCGTTCGTTCATTTACCTCGTTTAGAAACCCACCAGGGCATTTGAGGACATAAGACATGACTGCACGATTCCCCGGATTATTCGTGCTGCCGGCGGCCGTCGCACTCATCGGAATTTCCGGCTGCGGCAGCTCTGTTGAAATCCCCAGGACTGTACCGGTTAAGGGAAAGGTGACTTACAAGGACCAGCCCCTGGCCGACGCGGAAGTTGCATTCGTCTCCAAGCTTGATAACAAGGACGTGCTGGCGGCGCGCGGCATGACAAATTCGGCGGGTGAATTCAGCCTGACGACTTACATTGACCCGCAGCATGAAGTCTCCGGAGCAACTCCCGGCGACTACGTCGTGACCGTGAACAAAAGCGAAACGATGAGTACGGAACAGACGATGAAGATGTTCAAGGAAAACCCCATGATGGAATTCAAGAAGCTTGTTCCTGACGAGTATACGCTTAAGGACAAGTCGCCGCTGGAAGCCTCGGTGACGGTCGGCGGTGAGAACACTTTTGACTTCACTCTGAAGGATTAACGGGAATCGCCGCCGCAAACGCAGCAGCAACGACCCAGGCCGAGCGGTACTCCTGAGAACCGCGCGGCCTTTTTCTTGCGCCTGTTGCCCTCCCAAACGGAAATTGAAACCGCAGCGGCAGCACGTCAGCAGGATCGGCATCGTATTCAGCAGAAGACTCTTTCCCCGGGCGACGTGTGAGATTGTTGACGCGCTCGTACTGCCAGGAGACGCGTTTTCCGCATTTCCATCGCTGGTTCGCTGACGTCCGATCGGATGTCGATATACTCCGCAAAGATTGTTGCCGCTTTCTGTGACCGCAGCCTTCGAACCGGGCCGGATGGAAACCTCTGAATCCGAAAACCGCATCTTTCTGGGGATTGACGTTGGCGGAACCAACGTGAAGGCCGGCGTTGTTGACGACAGCGGGGCCGTCTTGTCTCTGGCCAGTTTGCCCACGGAGGCTGTCTCCGGACCGGATCACGGCGTCGATCAGATGGTCGCGGCCGCGCATCAGGCCATCCGCTCCGCGGAAATCAGCATCGATCGGATTTCCGCCGTCGGCCTGGCGACGCCCGGGACGATGGACATTCCGGCCGGCAAGTTGCTGGAACCACCGAATCTTCCCGGCTGGGAAAACTTCCCCGTTCGTCAGCGTGTGGCGGACCGACTCGGACGCCCGACGATCCTGCAGAACGATGCCAACGCGGCAGCCTATGGAGAATACTGGGCCGGCTCTGCCAGTGACGCCGCCAGCCTGGTGTTCTTCACACTCGGAACGGGTCTCGGCGGCGGGATCATCATCGATGACATGATCGTTGAAGGAGAACATTCGCACGGTTCCGAATGCGGCCACGTCATCATCGAAATGGACGGTGGCCGCTTGTGTCCGACCGGCCAGTACGGAACTCTGGAAGCCTATTGCAGCGCGACAGCACTGATGAAGCGGTTTCGTGAAGCTGTCGACCAGGGTCGGACGTCTTCCGTCGTGGACCGACTTGACGACGTTACGCCGCTTTCGCCGCTGTTGATGTCGGAGGAGGCCGAACAGGGAGATGACCTGTCGACGGAACTGATCCTGGAAATGGCTCGCTGTCTGGGAGTCGGAATCACAACGATCTGTCACGTCATCGATCCGACGATTGTGCTGCTGGGCGGCGCGATGACATTCGGCCGCCACGAAACGAAAATCGGCCGCCGATTTCTGGATCGAGTTCGCGAGGAATTTCAGGCGCGCGCGTTTCCCGTCGTCGCTGCGAAAGTAAAGATCGACTACGCGTCTCTGGGCGGCAACGCCGGTTTTATCGGGGCCGCCGGCTGTGCGCGCCGTGCG
Source organism: Planctomycetaceae bacterium (assembly GCA_041398785.1). Lineage (NCBI taxonomy): Bacteria > Pseudomonadati > Planctomycetota > Planctomycetia > Planctomycetales > Planctomycetaceae > Planctomycetaceae bacterium. Next base: position 75,622 of record JAWKUA010000015.1, read on the forward strand.
TTGAACCGCGGGACGCTGTAAGCCACCGGATTCGATCAGCCTTTTTACCGGCACTGCGACGCGGCGAAAGTGCCACACCGTCAGCGGTGTTCGAATCGCCGGCGGTGGGCCTATCGAGTCGCAGGCAGGCTGAACGCTACGGTTTTCCGAAGCGAAGTGACGCGAACTCGCGCACGCGGTCCGTCATCGCCGGTTCGACCGGCAGGCGTTCCATGCTGCTGGCTCCGTAGAACCCGACAACGCCTTCCGTATGATCCAGAACGAATTGAGCGTCCGCGGGTTCGGCGATCGGGCCGCCGTGGCACAGCACCAGAATTTCCGGTCGAATCTTCTTCGCGGCGTCATGCATTTCCTGCACGCGTCTGGCCGCTTCTTCCAGCGTGACCGCCGTCTGAGCGCCGATGGAACCTTTGGTCGTCAGTCCCATGTGAGGAATCAGGATGTCGGCACCGGCTGTGGCCATCGCGGCCGCTTCATCGGGATTAAAGCAATACGGGGTCGTCAGCAGGTCCAGTTCCGCAGCGGCGCGAATCAGGTCAACTTCGAGCCCGAACCCCATCCCGGTTTCTTCCAGATTGGCGCGAAACGTTCCGTCGATCAGGCCGACTGTGGGAAAATTCTGCACGCCGGAAAACCCGGCTGCCTGGACATCGCGAAGAAACCGTTTCATCACGCGGAACGGATCCGTCCCGCAGACACCGGCCAGCACCGGCGTGTTCCGGACGACGGGCAGCACTTCGCGAGCCATTTCCATGACGATCGCATTGGCGTCGCCATAGGGCATCAGACCGGCCAGCGAGCCGCGGCCCGCCATCCGAAAGCGGCCGGAATTGTAAATCACAATCAGATCAATGCCGCCGGCTTCTTCCAGTTTGGCGCTCAGGCCGGTGCCCGCTCCTCCGCCGATGATCGGCTTGCCGGCCTGAATCCTGCTGCGCAAACGTTCCAGAATAGACTGACGGGAATGCATGGACATGAAGACGCCTCGCTGACACTGACACCTATTGCGAATCGGCCAACGATAGCCATCCGATCGCAAAGGTGAAAGCGACGCCTTCGGCCGAAGATGCGAGCGCGTTTGCTGCGTCAGTGGTGGGAGAGGCTGTCCACGGAATACGCCATCGGCTGAACCTGGATCGGCGGGATTCTGCCCTGAGTCATCGCGACGACCGTGCCTACCGCAACTCCCGCGCACGGCAGCATCAGCAGGCCAAGCAGCGACACAGCGAACAGTCGCCTGATGGCAGACGTGCTTCGGCCGGCACGCACGGCAAACGTCAGCAGCACGATGGTCAGCCAGGAGGCTGCGATCGCAACACCCAGAGCTCGGGTGCGGTTGATCTGCACGGCGGAACGCAGTCGCGCCGACGTGTCGCTGATCACAGTCTCCGGAAATTCGACAAGTGCATATGTCTGACGCATGGGCTTCGGGCCTTCGCCGGTGCGCAGAACTTCGTTCCGGGCGAACGTTTCTCGAATGGACTGCCGCACCACAGCGTCCGACATTTCAACCTGCAGCAGCTTTGACCAGCCGGAATCAAGCGGGAAGTCCCTGACGATCGACCTGGCCGCGTCGTCCAGCAGCGCCTGGCAAAGGATGGGCTGCAGGACTTTTTCAACCGGTTCGGCGGCATCGACAAATTTCGTCTGCACGACGATTTGCCCGTGGCCGGGGTTGTCGATCCATGCCGGCTGATCCTGCGGTGCTTCCAGTTCGGCCAGCAGTTGTTCCATCTGACGATCGGTGCTTGCCTGGGAGACTTTCGTCCAGACCGTTCCCACGGTTTCTGCCAGGGATCGCAGCCGTTTGAAGTTCAGGACCTGCTGGACTCCGGCGGGATCCGACACCGTGGCGGAGATGGGAACCAAAGCGTAAGCGCGCTGCAGGCCAGCCGGCAGCGAATCCCGGAATGATTCGAGGGCAAGAGCGGCATCGGGGCCGGAAAGCTGATCGAGCAGATCGGCGGGAAGGGTCATCCTCTGAATCTGGCCGTCGGCAGTTTCGATGGCGATTTCCGTGCCGTGTGCGACTCCCGGCGCTGGCTCTTCGGGAAACTCGGCGAGTGGCGTATTCGCATTTGCCAGCCCACTCGCTGTGTCAGAAGTCGCCGTTGCCGGAAATTCGGGTAGCTCAGGCTGAGGAACGTCCGGAGGCACTATGGAAAACGGATCCGGACTCAGGAAAGGCGATTCATGAGAAGCGGGATGCCTGCTCACTTCGACAGTGCGCATTTCCGTTCTCACCCAGAACAGCCCGGCGGACAGCAGGAAGACCACGCACAAGGCCGCCGTGATACACAGTGCTTTCACAATCCCGGACCACGGTGACGTACGATGGGCCAGATGTCCGGTCGGCCCGTCGTGCCGGCGTCGGCCTGCGAGTCTCCGCACGCCACCAACGAAGATCGCGCCGACAACGACAACCGCTGTCAGCAACAGCAGCACGGCGAAGTTCATGGTGAATTCTGGTCGCGCATCCATTTTCGGAAGCATTCAACTTGAAGACGAGTGGTCGTCGGTCGGGACAAATTCGAAAGACAATGCTGCTGCGGGCTGACTCGCGGCCCGCCGGGTTGGTCGAGGTCCCCGCACATCGGCGAGTGCAGATGTGACGGGTTCTTTACTGATAGACTGCGGATTCCACCGGCGGCGACGGTGTTGTTGTCGCCAGCTCCGGACGATGGGAGCGTTTGGTTGAGGGCCGTTCCGGCGACATGGCCGGCGGATTGTTCAGGGACCGTTCTTCGTGCGGCGTCCAGCCTGCGGACAACTGCACAACGGCGGAAATCGCCAGTGCCCACGTCGCCCCCAGTGTCTCCGGAAACGCGGGCAGCACTGCCGTCAGGATCGCCCCGATCAGCAGAGTGAACAGCGCACTGGAGACGCGAAACCGTGATTTGCGAAAGCTGTCCGCCTGCCACCACCAGCGGCGAGCGACAAACAATGCGGCGAAGAAAATCATGAAGCTGGCAACTGTGGGAAAGCCTGAACCGTCTGTCACGACAATTCTGCCGACCGCCATTTCCTTTGAGATGCCGTTGTGCGACAGAAACAGCGGATCGTGGTGAACCATCAGGTAGCGACTCAGGACACCCGCCACGAATCCGACGCCGGCACCGATGGAACCCTGCACCAGACGTCGAGTCACGGAGTCACCGACGCGTCCTTCCCACATCTTCGCGGGCACGATCAGTCCCCATGCCGCCAGCATCGTCACCGTTCCAAAGTACACCGCGTGCTGAATCTGAGGCAGCAGTCCGGTCGTCAGGAACACGGCGAGTGTGACGAGCGTCGCAGCCGCCAGGGACACCGACAGCGACGAGGATGCGTCCGCCAGGCGCTGCTGCTTTGTGAGTCTGCGAATCGTGGCGGGCGTATAGACTCGCGTCGCCTGACTCGGAGCCGACTGATGCGACGTTTCGACCGGTGCCCGCCGCGGAGGAGCGGTGTACGCCGTGGCGTTCACAGCGGTCACCGGATTCGGAATTTCCTGCTGTGGCTTCCGGACCGCCGGGGCCTTCCGTCGTGCCGGGACGACATAGTTGACGATTCGATACCCGAAGTACGCGATACCGCCGATCAGCCCGCCCACCGCGACCGGCCGGATCATTCCGGATTCCAGAACCAGCAGCGCGACCGCGCCCCCGACAACCCACTTCGCCGGAGCCGGCAGGCTGTTCCAGTTGTCACGGATGGCCGCCCAGACGGGATTCGCGTCGGTGTTGTCGGTGGGCACTGCAGCCGCCGGCGAGCCGTGTGCGCGGAACCGTCGCTCATGCGAATTGTCCCGGATCGCCGCGCCGACGAACGCCTTTGCTCCCGCGGTTGACGAAGCGGCATCCGTACCGGCAGCAATTCGGAAGCGGCGCTGCAGCTCTTCAACATCGCCGATGCGCTGATCGGGATCCTTATTCAGAGCCGCCGAGATCACGGGCCGCAGTTTTTCCGGAAGCGGAGACAGGTCCGGTTCCGCGGTCAGATGTTTCATCAGGATTTCGGCCGTTGTCTGCCCGTCGAACGGCACGCGTCCCGTCAGCATTTCGTACAACATGACGCCCAGAGCATACACGTCGACTTCACGACCGTAGCGGCCTCGGGCGACCTCCGGAGCCATGTAATACACGGTCCCGACGCTTTGCGTCTGAGCGCTGCGGCGACTTTCCGAGATGTACTTCGACAGCCCGACGTCGCCGATCTTGACCGTTCCGTGATCGGAAAACACATTCGCCGGTTTCAAATCGCGGTGAACAATGCCGCGGTCATGCAGAAAGTTCAGGCCGGAAGTGATTCCGGACAGCCAGTGCAGCACATCCGGCAGCGGCATTCCCTGAGGATGGTCCTGCAGGGCTTCGTACAGACCGCGACCGCTGACGTATTCCATCACGATCCAGTGATCCCTGTCGCTGTCCTGACGAATGTCAAAGATCGTGACCAGATTCGGATGCTTCAGGTTCAGACACTGCGAGACTCCGCGCAGCTCGACTTCAAGGTTGTTATTCAGAAGTTTCAGAGCGACCTCTTTGCCCGCATCGCTCAATGCGTAGTACACCTCGCCGAACCCACCTCGATGGATGGCACGCTTGATGGTGTACCCATCCAGAGGTCGTGCTTCAGGTGCAAACGTGAACTTCATGATTGTGACCGTCTTGTCTGTTTGCCCGTGCCCGAGTCAGTCCTGTCACGCGTTGAGGCGGCCTTCACCGGGTTTCTGCACGCCGGTCAGCGGCCCCGGCAGTCCGGAGGCATCCGCGTCGTCGGGCTCACTGCCGGTGCCGCAGCGGCCCGGCCACCGTTCTTCAACGCCCTGCTAAACCAGTTGCTCAACTCGAAATCTCAATTCGTCACCGCTGACCACCGAACCGTGATTCAGCACTTCCGAGTCCTTTACCAGCCTGTCATTCACTTTCAGCGCCGCCTTTGAACGGCACATCAAGCGTCCCTGCTGATGAAACAGGACCACAAGTTCCGGCCATTCCGGACAGCAGATGTGATGGTCCTTCCGCGGCCCCAAAAGACAGTGGTCCGACATCAGAATAATACCGTCCACGCTGTGCGATGGTCGATGGTCACTTTCGAAATCAACGACGGCCGACGAACTCAAAACGCTGGGAATCCGAAATCCCAGGCGCACCCGGTCCGCCAGGCAGATCTGGTCACCGCTTCTCAGCGAGCAGCGACCATGCACCGTCTTTCCGGACACGCTGGTGTGCTGATGAGCCTGCAGCGACCAGTTCTCGTCCTGACGGGAAACAGTCGCGTGGCGCCGCGAAACGTTTGCCAGCAGCGCGATGTCGGCACATTTTTCCTCAAACGACGGAGCCCCGATGACAAACGTGTCACCCACGCACAACTGCCAGGCGCCCACGCCGTCAATCCAGAGCATGTACGAGTTGCAGCGACGAGTCGTCACGGTGGCAGAATTCCGAAACGACCGGCTGTTCGGCACGCACGTGTCGCACAGCCAGTCGCGATGAGTTTTTCCGGGGGCGGAGTCGATCACTTGATGGCTCGATGTATCCTGGCGACGTGGCAAACGTTACGCAGGCGACTTCCAAGAATCTGGTTCAGTTTCGGAGAATCCCACAGTTACATCGCTCGCCGCCTGTTCCGAGCGGCGTCCGTCGCGTCTGTGAATTGCGCCGAATTCTGACCTGCTTCAACAGTCAACGTCGGCGATCGGGTTCCGGATGACACAATTCGGGTCTTCAACCAATTTGTTTCAATGTTGTTTCTCAGAATTCTTCCACAGCGTAATGCTGCCGCAGGCAAGTGCCTGTTCGCGGAAAAACTCCGGACTCAGTTTCCTCCTGAGTCCGGAGCCACGTGTGTTCCCGGCACGTTGGGCGGCGTTCCACTGCCGCTTTCAGACGTCATTCGGGGCGTGCCGGTGGCCAGTCGCGGACTAGATGGAATCGGCGGAAGTGACTTCTACGGAATCCGCGTTCGTGCTCAGACCGAAGTGCCGGTCGATTTCACCAATCACGTCGCCGTGATCTGCCGGAGATTCTTCCACCGGAATCCGGCCCAGCACGTGGCCTTCGGTTTCCAGCATTGACTGGCGAACATCCAGATCGTGGTTCATTTCACGAATCATCTGCTCCACATGGCTCAGCCGGGAGTCGTCAACTTCGATGCAGTGTATGGCTTCGGTTGCCTGAACCTGCTTCAGCCGCGCTTCGAGCTGAGTCAACTGAACGACCAGTTCCTGCTTCCTTTCCAGCATCGTGTCCAGAATTTTCTGATTCTGCACCAGCATGTCCTGCTGAGCGGCCAGGATCGTGCGGTCCCGCTCCAGCGACGCTTCGGCAGTACGAAAAGCATCGAAGCGGTTTGCCAGGTCCGCTTCGACCTGACCGCGACTGTACGACACCTGGCGATAGACGAAGCTGTCGCGACCGGTGTCCAGATCACTTCGCAGCGCAAGAATTGCGTCCTTCTGCTGGCGAATCGACTCTTCCTTTTCGCCGATCGCCCGCGTCATGTCTTTCACGTCAACGCTTTGTTCGGCGACGACGGTCATGTGCTGGCGGATTTCCGGCATCAGGTTGTTGACCTCATTCCGAATGACATCCAGCTTGAATTCCGGCTCGATCTCAGCATGAACCGCCTGGCGAACATTTGTGCCAAACGTTCGCATGTAGCTGAACACGTCACCCCCGAAAATGAACCCCGCCGCCAGCGCGGTCACCACGGAACCCACAAAAAGCTTCTTCAACATCTCTCGTCTCCCTATGTGGAACACACGTTTTGCCTCAGAACCCGCCAGCCGCCGAGAAAGCGACTGTTCACAGTCAGTAATTCGCCGGGTGCCGCGGATTCCTGGGAACTTCAGGCCAATTTTCGAAATTTCCTGATCCGCTCAACTGCTTCACCTGCCTTTTCCGGGGGCGGCCGCCGACAGCCGGGTCACGTGCCGATTCCGGAAGGAATTCGCGATTCCTCGCAGCAGCCGGATCGCGGCACAACTGCCATCGTCGCCAGCGTTTGCGTCACGCCGAAATGAGCACGGCGGGATCGGAAATACGTCGTTGCTGCGTCATGCAACCCCGCGCATTCGGCGGTTTTGGTGAGCGAACTTCGCATTTCGCCATTCATCCGGGAATCCTGGCCGGATTTTTTGAACCGCGCGGTTTTCGACGGCGTTAGCCCGTTCGATGTCTGATGTTTGCCAACAGACTCGAATCTGAACGGAGATACGCCATGACGACGCAATCCAAACTCGTGTCGGCCGAGATGCCGTCCACAACGATGCCGCAGCCATCGAGCCGATTGGAGCCGGCGCCGCAAGTCGTGTCGCAGCCGGTTCCGCAGGAGACGATCCGACAGGCTGGTCCTCGCAGGAAGCTTCAGAAGCGCCGGTTCGCCACTGGCCTGCTGCTGAGCATGGCGGGCATGGCCACGATTCTTCTGGTTGCCGTTGGAGGATTACAGGACGCCGGTCTGCGGGGGCGCATTTCGATGCCCGCCATCGCATTGTGCGTGATCGTGGGAGTCATGATGCTGGGCGGCGGCTTCGGCCTGATGGCGACGGCCGCTCCCGGGTTCGACGACGAAGAGTTCGACCGACTGATGCGAGCCGGCGACCCCGGCAATGCACCGCGCCGATGACCGCGCCACCGCCATCACGGAGGCCATCACGGTGGCCGAAATTGGCAGGGACTGCCCGCAGATCGCGGTGCGGAGTGAATTGAATTCGCTGCGGCTATACCGCGAGCGGGGCAGAATGAGACATTCGGGCTCGCGGGAGTAAGAAGAGCGAAAAGTATCGGCGTCCGCCGCGGCCAGTATATACTTCGGCGGATCGAAGTCGCCCCACCGCACCGCTCTCGGATTCCGCCAACATGCTTCCGCGCTGCCTGTTACGAATCGTCGGGGTTCTGTTCGTCGCAACGTCGCTGTCGGCTGCTGCGGAGGACCCGGAGCCTCTGTGCATCATCGAGGACGAACGCATCGACGAAAGCAGCGGGATTGCGGTCAGCAGGATTCGTGACGACGCGATCTGGATCCACAACGACTCCGGTGACAAGCCCCGACTGTTTCTTGCGGGCCACGACGGAAAGACGATCGCAGTCGTCAACCTTAATCCGGCGACGGCGCTTGACTGGGAAGACATGTGCAGTTTTGAAATCGACGGCCAGCCATGGCTGCTGGTCGCTGATGTAGGCGACAACGACGAAGACCGGTCAGCGAAGCGAGCACCCTGCCAGCTGTATCTGCTGAAGGAACCCGCGATTCCAGAGGGGCAGGACGAATTCACGTGTCGCCCCGACATCACCATTCGTCTGCATTACGAATTCGGACCTCAGAACTGCGAATCCGTGGCCGTCGATCCGGAACGCCGGGAAATTCTGCTGCTCACGAAGTCCGCACCACAGTCGTGCCGGCTGTATCGACTGCCGCTGGATCTGACGGAGCCGAAGCAGTCACATGTGGCCCAAGCGATCGCGACGGCTGCAATTCCGTTTGCCACGGCGATGGATATCTCCGCCGACGGCCGCCATATGGCGATCGCAACCATGTGGGCAGGCACTCTGGTGGAACGGAAGCCGGAGGAAACCTGGGCCGATGCTTTCCGGCGAATTGACGACACGCTGATGCTGCCGCCCAGAAAACAGGGCGAAACCATCGCGTTTGACCGGTCCGGTGCGTTTCTTTACCTCAACAGTGAGAAACCCGGACAGCCGCTGTGGCGAATCAGCGTTCCGACGCCGTAGAGGATGGAAAAAGGTGCTGCCTGATCACATGTCGTCGATGACCGGACCTCCATCGTCGTCAGCCAGCAGCGCGCTCAGGGCATCCACGGTTTCCGATTCGTCCGCGACGGTGCGGACGCGACCGGACATGTCCAGGTAGATCTTGTCCGTCATGATTTCGGCGACCACGATCTGCATCAGATCCTTGGTCGGCAGGTCTACCAGCGGGCGTGCGCCGCGATTCAGCGCCACCATGCGTTTCTGCACCAGTGTCGACAGCTTAAAACGTCCGCCCACTTTGCGAACAATGTCGTCTTCGCGAAAATCATCCAGCATTCTGTGCCGTCTCCTCAGACTTCAGTATTTGACAGATTTCTTTGACAGCGCGATCCAGATCGTCATTGACGACAACGTATCGGTAGCGATCGGCATATTGCAATTCGCCGGCAGCGGTGGCCAGCCGTTTTCGGATGACGTCTTCAGGCTCCGTCCGGCGAGCCCGCAGTCGTGACTCGAATACCTCCGGCGACGGTGTTCGCAGGAAGATGGTAACAGCCTGCGGGTAGTGCTGCATCACGTTCATGGCTCCCTGAACGTCGATTTCCAGGAACGCCCACCCGCCTTCGTCCCACGCCCGCTGCACCTCCGAATGCAGCGTGCCGTAAAAGAACCCCGACGAATACACTTCCGCGTGTTCCAGAAAGTCGTTCGATTCCAGCCGCTTCTGAAACTCCTCGTCCGTCAGAAAGTAGTAGTCCTGGCCGTCAATTTCGCCCGGCCTGGGAGCGCGCGTGGTCGCGGACACGGACTTGACCAGCCGAACGGGAGATTCCTGAATCAACTTGTTGACGATTGTGGTCTTGCCGCTGCCGGAGGGGCCCGACAGGACGACAATACGATCGGCAACTGGCTTGTCTGCGGAAGAGCCAGACATTCGCGGTTCGAACTCCTACTCCACGTTTTGCAGAACTTCGCGAATCCGTTCAATCGCCGCCTTCATTTCCACAACGCTGTGGGCCACCGTGACGTTGTTGGCCTTGGAACCGATCGTGTTGATCTCCCGAAACATCTCCTGTCCGAGAAACTCCAACTTTCGGCCCATGGACCGGTCGCTTTCCAGAAACCGGTCAAACTGCTGCAGATGAGATCTCAGCCGCGTGATCTCTTCGTTGATGTCGCAGCGGTCGGCAAACAGCGCCAGTTCCCGGATGACGTCCCTGTCTTCGACCGGAATCTGCACGTCGTCAACGGCCTTGCGGACGCGTTCCAGCAGCTTCTCGCGATATTCCGAAACGACGACGGGAGCGTGCGTGGCAACTTCGGTTACCTGGTCCTCAATCGTCCGGCACTGCAGCTTCAGATCGGCTTTCATGGACTCGCCTTCCTTCTGACGGAAATCCTGAAAGTGTTCCAGTGCCTCCGTCAGTGCCTGTTTGACGGCGGGCCATGCGGACTGAGCGGCTTCTGTGGACTGATCGGACTCCAAAACCACGCCCGGTAGCTGCAGCAGATCGGCCAGCGCAGGCTGAGCGCTGCCGTGAATGTCGATTCGATGAGCGACCGCCGTCAGTTGCTCCACGTAACTGCGCAGGACGTCGGCATCGATGGAATAGCCGGTGACGCCCGACAGAAATCGAACCCGCATTCCGACCTGGATCGAACCTCGCGAAATGCCTTCGCGAATCAGCTTTTCGATATCACTTTCGAACCGCGCGATGGAATCCGGGAGCCGCATGGACAGCTTCAGATAACGATTATTCACCGCCTTGATTTCAGCGCTGACGGCGACCGTTTCCGTTTGACACGAGCCGTTGCCGAAACCTGTCATGCTAAGCAGCACTGTCGAGAGTTCTCCTGTGCGATTCAAAATGGGCCGTGCCCGCCGACAGGCGATTCATCCGGCGGCGGAGCAACCAGCGGCGTGCGGAAGGCCGATCCGCCAGTTCTCTGACGCGCTTTTCGCGCAAGCAGGCAGGACGGGCTTTGAAAAACAATTACTCGTCCGAAGCTTTCGAGTCATCCGCATCCGGAGTCGAATTCGGATCAGCGGCCTTTTCGGCATCGGGAGGTGTGGCGGCGGAGTCGCCGTCGGCGGCATCGGATTCCTCCGCACCGGCTTCCGGAGTCGACTCGGGAGTGCCCGCATCCTCCGGAGCTTCGGCCGGTGCCCCGGGTTCAGTATCGGCGGCTGACGAACCATCGTCGTCCATTTCATCGTCTTCCGCCGTCATGACCTGAGAACCGGAATCGTTTGTCGCGGCAGCACGCTCATCGAACAGCGATGTTTCGCCGGTTCGGACGCTTTCGGCACGACTTCGCATGGAGATTCCGAGAATTCCGGCCGCCAGGACCCAGACCACGGCCACGCCGACAGTAATCCTGGTAAAAAGGTCGCCGGCTCGCGTGCCGAACGCGCTCTGGCCGCCCATGCCACCGAAAGCACCGGCCAGCCCGCCACCGCGTCCCCGCTGGATCAGGACCAGCAGGATCATGACGAAGCTGGCGAACAGCAACAGGGCTGCGAACGAATAGAAAATGAAACCTGAACCCATGGTACGACTCTTCTCCCGGCGACCGGTCCTTCACAACGGCACAACCGCCGCCAGATCTCAATCCAATTCAACTCGCCAGCCGACGAGCCGCTTCGATGATTGGCACAAACGCATCCGCCTTCAGGCTGGCGCCGCCGACCAATGCTCCGTCGACGTTCGGCTGCCCCATCAGTTCTTCGGCGTTGTCAGCCTTCACACTGCCTCCGTACAGAATCTGCATCTGTTCGGAAACGCCGGGATTGTAACGATTTGCGATCCACTTGCGAAGGTGTTCATGGGCGGATTCCGCCTGTTCAGGGCTGGCGGTCACTCCGGTTCCGATCGCCCACACGGGCTCGTAGGCGATGACAACCTGAGCCGTCTCCGCCTCGGAAACGTGAGCCAGGCCGCCGGCCATCTGCGTATCCAGCACGGTCTTCGTCTTCTGAGCTTCACGTTCGCTCAGCAGTTCACCGACGCACAGCACAACCGTCAGTCCTCCCGCCAGCGCTGCTTTGACCTTCCGGTTGATGACCGTGTCGGTTTCGCCAAGCACATGGCGGCGTTCGCTGTGACCAATGATCACGTGGCTGCAGCCGACGTCCTTCAGCATCTCGACAGAAACTTCTCCCGTGAACGCTCCGGAGGGTTCGAAGTAGACGTCCTGAGCCCCAAGTTGCACGGCGCTGCCGACCAGCCGCGCGGCAACCGATCCCAGATACGGGTACGGCGGACAGACCAGCACTTCAACGCCGTCTTCCGGCCGAGTCACCTGCGCCGCCAGCGCATCTGCCAGTGCTTCGCCGCTGGAACGAGTGGTGTTCATTTTCCAATTGCCGGCCACAAGCAGGCGTCGCATCGAGTGGATCTCCGTGGCTTGAATTCTGTGGTCTCACATGTCTCGCGGGCCGAAATCGTATCGACGGTCATTCCACGGTCAACCAGCCGTCTTCATCCCCCCTGAATTCCCGCATCCAGTAATTCGCCGGTCGCGAAGTGTTTCGCTGAACCATGGGGTACAATCCGCATTTCATTGCTAACTTCGAACTCAGAACGGGAAATTGACTTCGGACTCAGAGCGCAAAAACTGAGAAGGCAAGACGCATGGCAACCGCAGAACAACAGTTCAAGGCTGTACCCGACGCAGGAGATCTGAACGGAATTCCGCGCGACCTGCGGTTTCATCCGGCGAATCCGACAGCGGCGAAGACTCTCACGCCGCAGCAGGTGGAAGGCTTCAACGATGACGGATTCGTCCGGCCGATCCGAGTGTATTCCGACAGCGAAATTGCCGACATTCGCAGGTACTTTGACGATCTGCTGGCTCAGGCGATCGCCGCAGGAGGAGACAGCTATTCGATCAGCACGGCTCACATGAAGCACGCAGGAGTCTACGACATCCTGACGAAACGCGAGATCGTTGATTGCGTCGCCGACCTGCTCGGCGAAAACGTCGTTGCCTGGGGATCGCATTTCTTCTGCAAGATGCCCAAAGACGGCCGGGCGGTCGCGTGGCATCAGGACGCCAGCTACTGGCCCCTGTCGCCGTCAAAAGCCGTGACCGTCTGGCTGGCGATCGACGACGCCGATCTGGAAAATGGCTGCATGAAGTTTATTGCCGGATCGCACCATTCCGGCCACCTGACATATCGGGAAAGCACGCCGGACGAACACAACGTTCTGAATCAGACAGTGGAAAACGTCGAACAGTACGGCCACGAAGTCGTCGACGACCTGAAGGCCGGTGAAGTATCGATTCACAGCGACCTGCTGCTGCACGGTTCCGACGCCAACAACTCCGACCGCCGTCGCTGCGGCCTGACGCTGCGGTATTGCTGCGCCGACGTGAAAGCGGCCATGGGCTGGAACGCCAAGGGAGTCATCGTCCGCGGTCGCGATACCAGCGGCCACTGGCAGAACCCGCCCCGGCCGCAAACGGCGTGAGGGGACGTTCAGATTCGCAGGATTCAAGCAATGATCTTCGATTTCCAGACGCAGTCGTTCAACTCTGTCGTTTGCAAGGCCTGAACTGAGCGTCGTGACGTTGTTTTGGGCGGATGCTTCTCGCGCACTGTGGATTCCCCGAGCAATCCTTGAAACGAGAGTAGCGACGTCGTGACCTCGTTCACGCTCCGGCGATTGAGAGTTCATCTACGATCCGCCTCAATTCGCTCTTGTTGGCCAGCGATAGATTAGGTCGTCGTAATCCTCTGTCACTGCAGCCACTCCTGACCGAACATTTCTCTGCCAGCCCCGTCCTCCGTCATGTTTCTTCCTGCGAAAACAGGACGAAGCCGTCTTCCCGTCGCCGGACACCAGCGGCTCGCCGGTGAAAGGGTCTATGATCAAATCCGCCGTGGCGTCCCGCATGCCGTCGAGCGACAGAATCTCCGACAATGTCTCAGGAAACGTTCCGTGCTGCTGCCGGAAAAGTGAGAGTCGGGCGGCAATTTGCACAACGCGACGCTGCAGACTGCAAGTGTGGGCGGTTGCAAGGTCATCTTCGCAGTCGCGGTGCCATGATCGTGCAAGTATGGGGGCGACACGTCCCGGAGAATGCCACGACCACAATGCGATCTCGTCGACCGGCGGCTGGAGCGACGCCTCTGCAGGGGTGGCTGTCCATCGCGATGAAGGCGTCCCGAATCCCTTGCTCTGTTGTCGCCATGTTGGCAACCTCATGGCGGCGACGAACCGATCGAAGAGGCGGTTCTGATCTCTCAACATCTGATTCCAGTCCACGGTATGCAGAAACCGCCTCGTTCTTTGAGCGTCTTGAATGCCCCGGTGAACGTCAACAGATTGCCGACTCCGCTCCGTGCATATTCTGAAGCAGGGCGAGATACCGGATGCGTTCCCATCGCTCGAAGGATTCACCAATTCGCCGTCGCAATTCGTCTGAAGGCAACTGTGAATCAGCTCCAGCGCGATGGATCAGCACGTCTGCCGAAGAGCAGCCCGATTGCCGCAGTGTTGCAGCCCTGATTCAATAAGTTCGCAGCCGCGAAAACCCGTGATCCGTGTTCCGTGTTCCTCGCGTACCGCGATGTCGAAAACGAACCGGATGTCCAGCAAGCCTTCGGGTTCTGCCCTCGCCGAAACGCAGCGCGCCGCAGGCAGAACCGACTGGCAAATCGCACGTTCGTGTTCGAGCCCGAGAGCGGAATGTGGGCAAGAGAATCGACGCCAAAATGTAACGGGTACTGGACGTCGTAGCTGTTGCAGGCCTGGTACCAATCGAAGTTCTCCTCGACGACACGGGCCATAAGCGGCTGATCTGTTGCCGAAAACGGAAGTGCATGGTGGGCGCGGAAGTTGCAGTTCGAAGTGGACCCGCCTGTCCAGCAATTCATCCGCCGTCGGATCACCCGATACGCCATCTTCGAATGCATCGCCGGGGTCCCGGTACACGTCAGCGTTTTTCGTGACCACCAGCCGACTGATCGCTCGCGATCCAGAATCACATTCCATGGATCTTGCTCTGGCGACACGGTCGTGGATCGCCCGCTGTTTCTTGCCGAAGGATCTCCAGGTAGTCCACGTACCCGTCGTTCGTCAGCGGTTCCGTGACCCAGGTGGTTTCCGGTGAGATCTCGATCGCCGGCAGTGGGCCATACATGATCCAGAGGAATCTCAGCAGCGGTGCGGCGATTCCCAGAGCCGAAACAAGCCACACGATTCGGCGCGGCGTCCAGCGGCTGAGGCGAGGCTTTGAGCTGGCTGCTGACGACTCGCTCATCGTGCGACTCACGCAATAGGGTGGCTTTCAACGGCCTGTCGCAGCGCGGCGGGACTGGCGTTCCACGCGGCCTGGTAAGTGCTTTCCAGCGGCACCTTCACGTGATGACGGCTCGAAAGAAACAACGGCATGTCGACCAGCGGGTCGCCGACAGCCAGAGGCTCCAGGTACGCGGTCCGGTCCCAGTCAGTCCGGTACGACGCCAGCAGGCGTGATTTACCGGCCGGAAAGGCGAAGTCCTGGTCCTCGTACTCGTCCCAGATGCGCTTGTGAATGCCGGCCGGGTCGTGCTTCATCGGCGGAAACAGATCGATGATCAGCACGTGAACACCGGCGTCCAGAAACTCAACGGTCTTGTTCACGAATTCGGTGATCGCCTTCAGCCGGTCCTTATTGCCCGGCGAGATGATTTCGATCACCGCAAGAATGTTGCCCAGTTGATGGTGGACCACGATTCGGTTCGCCTTGCGGGCGTAGTCCGTGCTGTCGGTGTGGATGACCATGCTGGTTTGCGGTGCGGTTGCAGTCAGGCTGCCGCCACCGCCGTCGAACCCCGACCCGACATCGGCGTTCTCGAAGTCGCGGCTTTCGATCGCCAGGACGTCAGGTTCCAGAGGCCCGGACCGCTGTTCGACCAGTGCGAACATATCGGGAGGCAACACGGATTGGTTCAAAGCGTCCGAGATGCGGATCGACCAACTCTGGTGAAAATGATGAAACAGCCCCGCGGAAACCCGGGTCCAGTCGTGTAGTGGCATGAATTCCCGTCCTCAATCGAATCCTCAGCAGTTCGGCCCCGCAACAGCTTCGGCAGCGGCCGACGCTCGCGATGTCGCAGGCCGAGCCAGCGGCGGCAAAGCTTCTTCCAGAACGCCCTTCACTCGCGGCACCAGAATCAGGCACTCGATCACCATCCACGCTTGTAATGCAAGGATGACGATGCCGAATGCGACCAGTGTCCAGCCTTTGGAATCCAGCCAGCCGCCTTCATGAAACATCTGCCACCCCAGAGCGACCGCCGGAATGATCGTCATCATCAACGCCGGGATGACGGCAAACTTCACGCTGCGGCCTCGCCGAATCAGATAGAAGATGATGACCATAAACGCCAGACCGGCCAGCAGTTGATTTGTCGCTCCGAACAGCGGCCACAGAATCAGGCCGCCCTTGCCGTATTCTCCTGCGGAGTTGGGAATCATGGCCACCAGAGTTCCCAGAGAAACCGCCAGCAGCGTTGCTCCGTACTTGTTCGCCAGCGGTGCGATTCGAAACGACGAGGCGAGTTCCTGGATCACGTAGCGGTGCAGCCGAGTGGCGGTGTCCAGAGTCGTGGCGGCGAAACAGGCGACCAGCACGGCGATGATGCCGACCGCAAGTTCCTGAGCAATCCCGGTTGCCGACAGAAAGTTGGCTCCGCCTTCGACGAAGGCTCCCACGGTCTTTGCCAGGCCGAACGCTGCCCAGCTTCCGCCGGCCGGATAGCGAGTTCGCCAGGCCGCTTCTCCCGTAACCAGATTTCCATCGGCGTCGCTGACTCCCATACCGACGCCCGCGCAGCAGGCCAGAATCACCAGCACCGCCAGGGCACCTTCCATCAGCATCGATCCGTACGCGACGTACTGGGCGTCTCGTTCGTTGTTGATCTGCTTGCTGCTGGTGCCGCTGCTGACAAGGCAGTGAAATCCGCTGCACGCTCCACAGGCGATCGTGATGAACAGAAACGGCATGATCGGCGGCGCGTCGGCCGGGATATCCTCGGCACTGACAATCGCCGGAGTGCTGCCGGCCAGGTCCGCTTTTCCCGTCAGTCCGGCCACCGCGACGCCGGCGACCAGCAGCACCAGAGCCACCACCAGTTGATGGCTGTTGATGTAGTCTCGCGGCTGCAGCAGCAGCCACACGGGAAGCACCGATGCGAAGAAGCAGTAAACCATCAGCAGGACGGTCCACGCGACAATCGGCGAACCGGAAACATGCAGGGATTCCGACAGGACGATTCGCCAGTCGGGGTAATACACGCCCAGATAAACGGCCGCATACAGCACCGCCAGTGCCAGCAGCGACGGGACGAGCAGCGACGCGTTTTGCCACTTGTGGACGTACATGCCGATCAGGATCGCCAGCGGCATGGCGACCCACACGGACAGCGTCGATTCGGGGTACATCGTGAAGATGTTGGCAATCACCAGTCCGAAAATCGCCAGAACGATCGTCAGGGCGAAGAACAGAATCAGCAGGAACAGCAGCTTTGCGCGGGGATTGATCAGTCGTCCGGCGACTTCTCCGATGGTCTGGCCTCGGCTTCGCAGTGACACAAACAGGCTTCCGAAATCGTGGACCGCGCCCACGAAAATCGACCCCAGTACGACCCACAGCAGTGCCGGCAGCCAGCCCCAGAAAACGGCGATGGCCGGTCCGACAATCGGTCCGGTTCCGGCGATACTGGTAAAATGATGACCGGCCAGCACATTGCGCTGTGTCGGAACGTAGTCGACATCGTCACGCAGCTCATGGGCCGGAACCACGGCGGCTTCATCGATCTGAAAGATCTTGTTTGCCAGCCAGCGGCCATACGTGTTGTACGCCACGATGAACCCGATGAACGACAGGACAGCGACCAGCAGTGTGAGCATGATTTTTCTCGCGTCGACCCATGACCCGGCAGCGAACACGCTGCCCTTCGATTGACAGACTATCCGCCTCCACCGCCGCAGGCAATTCCGCCTTGTCGCAGGGAGGCTGTGGCCAACTTCCCGTCACCGGGATTTCGAAAGCCTGAGCCGGGCGTCAGACACCCCGATTGAATGTTCGAAGCGGAAGACTCTACAATCCCGCCCGCATTATCCCGTCTGGCGACGTTTGACCGCCGTTTTTCTGCGGTTCCGTGGCAAGTTCACGGCACGAGGTCCGCGCCGGGAGCCGGGGATGTATGGGAACTTGACTGCCGAAAAATACCGCCGTTCGCGGCGATTCCGGGGAATAACATGGTCGATCAGGCTGTTCTGGAAACCGTTTCCGGGATTGATCCGGGTGAATTGCAGGAATGGTACGATTCCCTGGAAGACGTGCTGCACCGTTACGGACCGGACCGCCTGCGGGAATTGCTGATTCACCTGCAGGAACGCGCCTACGCTCGCGGAGTGGTGTTCCCGTTTACGGCTAACACGCCTTACATCAATACGATTCACCATTCAGAGCAGGCTTCGTTTCCCGGTAATGTCGAAATCGAGCGCCGCATCAAGAATCTGGTTCGCTGGAATGCGATGGCGATGGTTCATCGGGCCAACAAACATTTTGATGGCCTGGGCGGACATATCTCCACGTTTGCTTCATCCGCGACGCTTTACGAAATCGGTCAGAACCACTTCTTTCGCGGCCGGAGTGATGATGGTCCGGGCGACATGGTCTATTTTCAGGGTCATGCGTCCCCGGGAATGTACGCTCGAGCGTTCCTGGAAGGCCGGCTTAACGAATCTCATCTGGAAAACTTCCGCCGCGAACTTCCCGCCGGCGTTGGCTTGTCCAGCTATCCTCATCCGTGGCTGATGCCGGACTTCTGGCAATTTCCCACAGTCTCGATGGGACTCGGGCCAATCTGTTCGATCTATCACGCCCGTTTCCTGCGATACATGCAGCATCGAGGCCTGATGGACACGTCCAGGTCTCGGGTCTGGGCGTTTCTCGGCGACGGCGAATGCGATGAGCCGGAGACACTGGGCGCCATCACGCTGGCTTCCCGGGAGAATCTGGACAATCTGACATGGGTCATCAACTGCAACCTGCAGCGGCTGGACGGTCCGGTTCGCGGAAACGGCAAGATCATTCAGGAACTGGAAGCTGCATTCCGCGGCGCCGGCTGGAACGTGATCAAAGTCATCTGGGGCAGTGACTGGGATCCACTGCTGCACGCCGACGTGGAAGGCAAGCTGGTCAAGCGCATGGGCGAAATCGTCGACGGCCAGTTCCAGAAGTATACCGTCGAGTCGGCGGACTATATTCGCGACCACTTTTTTGGCGTCGACCCGGACCTGCTGGAAATCGTCGCCAACGTCTCCGACGAAAAACTGGAAAAGATGCGCCGCGGCGGTCACGACCCGAAAAAGGTCTATGCTGCCTACCACGCGGCCGTCCGGCATCAGGGAGCCCCCACCGTCATATTGGCCAAGACAATCAAGGGCTATGGACTCGGAGAATCCGGCGAAGGCCGCAACACGACTCACAACGAAAAGAAGCTCAATGACCGGGAACTGAAGAATTTCCGAACGCGCTTCAACATTCCCGTCAGCGACGAAGATGTCAATGAAGTGCCGTTCTACCGCCCGTCGGACGACAGCGAGGAAATGCAGTACCTGAAGAAGTGCCGGGCGACCCTGGGCGGCTCGGTCCCTTCACGAAGTCCCGTCGATGAACGCCTGCCGGTTCCTGATCTGGACGACCGGTTATTTCAGGCCAGACCGCTGTTGTCCGGCAGTGACGGCGGTGAAGGATCCACCACGTTCGCACTGGCCGCCATTCTGCGCGGCCTGGTCCGGCACAAAGGCATCGGTAATCGCGTGGTGCCCATTATTCCGGACGAAGCCCGTACTTTCGGGATGGAAAGTCTGTTCTCCCTGTGTGGAATTTATGCCAGCAAGGGCCAGCTTTATGAGCCCGTCGACGCAGGCACGCTGATGTACTATCGGGAAGCCAAGGACGGGCAGTTGCTGGAAGAAGGGATCAACGAAGCGGGTGCCATGGGCTCGTTCATCGCCGCCGGTTCGGCCTATGCCAATCTCGGAATGAATATGGTGCCCTTCTATATCTATTATTCGATGTTTGGCTTTCAGCGAGTCGGCGATCTGATCTGGTGCGCCGGTGACATGCGAGTCAAGGGTTTCCTTTGCGGCGGGACATCCGGCCGCACCACGCTCAACGGTGAAGGTCTGCAGCACGAAGACGGGCACAGCCAGTTAATGGCCACGACTGTCCCGAATCTTCGAGCCTATGATCCGGCCTGGGGCTACGAACTGGCCGTGATAATCCAGGAGGGTCTGCGTCGCATGTATGCGGAAGGCGAAGAGATTTTCTATTATCTCAGCGTCTACAACGAAGCCTACGAACAGCCGGCAATGCCGGATGACGATGGTATTGCCGAGGGAATCATCAAGGGAATGTACCGCTACAGCAGCACGGACAGCGGTGAAGGTCAGCAGCACCGTCCGCAGTTGTTCGGCAGCGGGCCAATTCTGCGCTGCGCTTTGGCGGCTCAGCAGATCCTGAAGAACACCTGGGGCATCGGGTCGGATGTCTGGAGCGTCACCAGCTACAGCGAGCTGCGCCGTGAAGCGATGGCCTGCCGTCACTACAACGATCTGCACCCGGACGACGCTCCCAGAAAGAGCTACCTGGAACGGACTCTTGAAAATGTCACCGGGCCGTTCGTATCCACCAGTGACAATGTGCGTCTGGTGGCGGACCAGCTTCGTGAGTGGATTCCGGGTGAATATCTTGTGCTGGGCACCGACGGTTTCGGCCGCAGCGAAACCCGGGAAGAACTGAGGCGGCATTTCCGGATCGATGCCGAATCAACCGCCTTCGCGGCATTGCAGGGACTGGCTCGCATGGGAGCCTTTGACAGGGCACAGTTGTCCGAGGCAATCGATCGTCTCGGCTTGAACCGGGATGCTCCGTTTCCGATCGATGCGTGAGTCCGTGACCAGTTTCCGGTGGTTGCGGATTCGGTCACCGCCACCGCGTCACCGGTCCGCCACGGGCTGAATCAACGGGTGCAACGCGACATCCACCGAATCTCTCCTGACAGCATCTGACATGACCATTGAATTCAAACTGCCGGAAGTCGCCGAAGGTGTCGAGTCCGTCGACATCGCCGAGATCCTGGTGTCGGAAGGTGAAACGATCAAAGCCGGCGCTGTGATCTGTGAAGTGGAAACGGAAAAGGCCGTCGCCGAAATTGAGTGCCCGCATGCCGGAGTCGTCAGCAGAATACTGGTCTCCGCGGGAGACTCCGTCGCCGTGGGTTCACCGCTGGTTGTGATTGAAGAGTCCGCGGGGAGTTCGCGCGGTGAAGGCAGTCCGCGACCTGACCAGACGGCGGATCACGCGACACGCGGGCAATCCGCGACGGCTTCCACCGCAGTCTCGGGACCGACGGCGTCCACCGCGACAGGCGAAAGCAGGGTTGTGGAGTTCCGGCTGCCACCGGTTTCAGAAGGAATCGAGTCCATCGACATCGCTCAGGTGCTGGTCAGTGTCGGGGAGACAATCCAGGCGAATGCCGTTGTCTGTGAAGTTGAAACCGACAAGGCGGTCGCGGAGATCAATTGCCCTTACACCGGAACGGTCCGGGAAGTCCACGTGTCCGCTGGTGACACGATTAGTGTGGGTTCGCCGCTGATTTCCGTGGCAACGTTCGATGCGGAAACGAACCGGCCGGCTTCTGCCCGGTCAGGTTCCGGCGGAACCGCACCATCGCCGAAACCCGCTTCCGCCGATGCGGAACCGAAAGCGGTGGTCCGGCCAGCAGGTGTCGGCGGATCGGAAGGCGACAAGCGTCCGCCTGCGCCGGCGGGGCCGGCGACGCGCCGCCTGGCGCGCAAGCTGGGAGTTGATCTGTATCAGGTTCGCGGTTCCGCTGACGGAGGCCGCATTACGATTGAAGATCTGGAAGCACATGTGAAGGAAAGGCTCTCGAAATCGTCGGCGGATCCGGTTGCCCAGCCAGCGTCCGTGCCGCCGCTGCCGGACTTCAGCCGGTTCGGGCCGATTGAAAAGGAATCCCTGAACAGGATCGCTCGCGTTGCCGCCGCCAACCTGCACGGCGCATGGATCACGATTCCGCATGTCACGCAACACGACCTGGCCGACATTACCGAGCTGGAAGCGGCCCGAAAACGCTATGTGAAATCCAATCCGCGGTCTCCGAAAGTCACAATGACGGCTGTGATGATCAAGGCCGTCGTCGGTGCGCTGAAGGCGTTTCCAAAGGTCAATAGCAGCATTGACCTGGACAACGGCGAACTGATCATCAAGCACTACTTTCACATCGGCGTCGCCGTTGACACACCGGGCGGCCTGGTAGTGCCCGTCATTCGCAACTGCGATCAGAAAAACGTGCTGCAGGTCGCGGAGGAACTGACGGACCTCGCCACTCGGGCACGCGACCGCAAGCTGAAGACGGAGGAAATGCAGGGTGCCTCGTTCACGATCACCAACCTTGGCGGGATCGGCGGAACATCGTTTACACCGATCGTCAATTATCCGGAAGTCGCCATTCTGGGGATGTCGCGAGGACAGAAGCACCTGGCTCTGGAAGACGGCCAGGTGACGGAAAAGCTGATGCTGCCTCTGTCGCTGTCCTACGATCATCGGGCGATTAACGGGGCCGATGCGGCACGGTTCATTGTCAAACTTTCCGGCAGCCTGACGAATTTCTTCGAACTGTTCTGAATGGCCCTCGATTGACTGTCGGCCATTGAATCACCGCTGTTGCGTCCGGTAAACAGTGTCGCTTCCGGCAGGTAATCTCGGCCAATCGCCAGCCGCACCGGCTTCCATCGCAATCCGCTGACCACCACCAACAAAACGCTTTTCCATGTCAAAACACGCTCAGGTTGTTGTTCTCGGGGGCGGCCCCGGAG
The DNA here is from genome assembly GCA_041398785.1 of Planctomycetaceae bacterium. Classification (NCBI taxonomy): domain Bacteria; kingdom Pseudomonadati; phylum Planctomycetota; class Planctomycetia; order Planctomycetales; family Planctomycetaceae; species Planctomycetaceae bacterium. Next base: position 98,222 of record JAWKUA010000015.1, read on the forward strand.
GTTATCCGGCTGCCTTTGCCGCTGCGGATCATGGTCTGCAGGTGGTCCTGGTGGATGAAGGGCAGAAGCCGGGCGGCGTCTGTCTGAATCGCGGCTGTATTCCGTCGAAAGCGCTGCTGCACGTCGCCAGGCTGATCAATGAAACCCGGGAATCCGCCGAATGGGGTGTGACGTTCCAGACTCCTGAAATCGACATTAACCGGCTGCGGGAATTCAAGGACACCGTTGTCGGCAACCTGACCGGCGGCATCGAACAGCTCTGCAAGGCGCGCGGCGTTGAACTCATCAAGGCGCGGGGAACGTTCCGGGATTCGTCAGCGCTGGAACTGAAGCATGGCGACGGCAGTTCGCAGTCGCTGACTTTCGACCACTGCATCATTGCTGTCGGTTCGCTGCCGGCGATGCCGCCGATCTTCGACATCGGTGACGAGCGCGTGATGAATTCCACGGCAGCACTCAGCCTGCCTGACGTGCCGCAACGTCTGTTGGTGATTGGCGGAGGATACATCGGCCTGGAAATGGGATCGGTCTATGCGGCCCTTGGTTCCCGCGTGACGGTGGTCGAAATGACGTCCGGGCTGCTTCCGGGAGCCGACCGCGATCTTGTTCGGCCGTTGCAGAAGCGGCTGGAACAGCAATTCAGCGCGATTCATCTGGAGACGAAAGTTGCCAGACTGACGGCGACTGATGACGGGATCGTCGCCCGCCTGGAGGGAGCCGGAGTGGCTCCGGAACAGACGTTTGACCGAGTGCTGGTTTCGGTCGGTCGACGCCCCAACAGTCGTGGTGTCGGACTGGAAAACACCAAAGTCAAAGTGGACGAGCGGGGCTTCATCGAAATTGATCGCCGTCAGCGCACAGCGGATCCGAAGCTGCTTGCAATCGGTGACGTGGCGGGTGAACCGATGCTGGCTCACAAGGCGACGCGGGAGGCTCACGTCGCCGTGGAAACTCTGCTGAACGAACCGGGCGAATTCGACAGTGTGGCGATTCCCGCTGTTGTGTTTACCGACCCGGAACTCGCCTGGTGTGGCCTGACCGAAGGCGAAGCGAAGGCACGCGGCATGGACGTCACCGTCACGCGTTTTCCCTGGGCAGCCTCCGGCCGAGCTCAGTCTCTGGCCCGCACAGAAGGGCTGACAAAGCTGATTGTCGAACCAAAAAAGCAGCGCATTCTGGGCGTGGGTATCGTCGGCCCGGGGGCGGGTGAGATGATCGCCGAAGCAGTCCTTGCCGTGGAAATGGGAGCCACCGCGCGCGACGTCGCCGAGTCCATCCACGCGCACCCGACTTTGTCCGAAACGCTGATGGAAGCAGCCGAAGGCGTGCTGGGGTCGCCCACGCACCAGTACAAACCGCAGCGGAAGAAGTAGTCTTCGGGCGCAATGCTTTCGTGCTGCGGCGGGTTGTCATCCGCCCACCGCAGTGCCCTTACCGTGAATCGCCGGCTTCAGCGACTTCTGCCACGCCTTTTGCAGCGGCGCGGCGAAGGCGAACGCGCAGAACAGGACCGGCAGTGCCATTTCGCGCACGACGAATACCAGAGCGATCGCGAAGACCATCTGGATCATCTGTTTGCGGCCTCGCTGTCCCCGCACAAACTGGTTGAACACGTGCGGATAGGGAATGCGGGAGACCATCAGCATGGCGGTCGCGAGAGCGATCAGCGGCAGCAGCACAACCAGCGACGGCCTTACGATCTGCAGCACCGGCGCCACCCACGACGCCGTGGATTCCGTGACCAGATCCTTCAGCCCTCTCAGCCCGATCGGAAATGACACGATGACGCCCGCGGCGGCCGGAGACGGCAGTCCGCTGAAAGCATCATGCGAATCGTCTTCGTCCGTTTCGACATTGAACCGCGCCAGCCGAAGCGTTGCGCAGACCAGAAACAGTGCGGCGATCGCAAACAGCACTCTGGGGTGATATTCAAACGGAGCGTTCTCCACCGTGTTCATCAGGTGGTGGGCCGGGTGCGTCAGTTGCAGCATGATGAATGCCGGTGCCGCACCGAAGCTGACGACGTCGCACAGACTGTCCAGCTGGGCACCGAAATCGGTTGTCTGATTTGTCAGCCGTGCGGCACTGCCGTCCAGCGCGTCGAACAGCATCGCCAGAAAGATCAGTTGCGACGCCACGATCAGCTCGTTCCCGCCGAAGGAATCCGGGCCGACCTTTGCGGCGATCGAGATGGCGCCAAATCCGCAGACGGCGTTGCCCAGCGTCAGCATCGTGGGAAGCACGGCGAACACCTTCTGTCGCCGCGTCTTTCGGCGGAAGGGCGCTGATTCGTAATCGGCGTCGGTTTCGGTACTCATCAATCGCCGTCCTGGTACTCGGCAAGAATGGACGTCCCGGCTTTCACATGCTCGCCGATGGCCGTGCGGACCTTCAGGGTCGATTCGGCGGGCAGCAGCAGTTCCGTTCGGGAACCCAGTTTAATCATCCCGAACTGCTCACCGCGCTGCAAAACGTCTCCTGGTTTCAGCCAGCACACGATTCGCCGGGCGATGGCTCCGGTTATCTGGCGAACAACGAAACCGCGATATGGCGGTTCCGGCGATTCCAGCAGAACTGTCAGCCGTTCGTTTTCCCGCGCGGATTCGGGGCGCAGAGCGTTCAGGTATTTTCCGGGCCGGTACATCAGCCCGATGACTTTTCCGGCCAGCGGAGCTCGATTGATGTGGACGTTGAAGATTGACAGAAAGATGCCGATCTTGACTGCCGGGCCGCCAATGAACTCGTCGTGATCCAGTTCTTCGATCTCGACGACTTTTCCGTCTGCGGGAGAAACCACCAGTCCGGGGCCGGCGGGAATTGCCCGCGTCGGGTCACGAAAGAACCATGCGATCAGAATTCCGCACACGGCGGCGGCGACTGCCAACACCGAAGCCACTGCACGCATCGTTCCGCCGGTTTCCACAGCCCACCAGCCGAACGCCAGGGTCAGCAGAAAGAAGCTTCCCGCCATCAGCAGCAATTCAGCGAGTCCGACGCGAGCGAACGGAATTCGGTCCCGCCAGGCGAACGGATCATCCGCAGGATCCCAGTACCAGCCTCCCTGGTTGCGGTGAAACTTCAGATCCCGCGAATCCAGCACTTCGTGAGGGCACGGATTGAAGTCTCCCTGGCGGCAGGATTCCATTCGTTTCACGTAGCCGCGACGAAACGTCTTCAGCCACAGCCGGCGGACTCGACCCCACGCCTGTTCCAGATGAATCACAATTCCGCCGCCGGGCTGGATGTCCGTCAGTTGCGGATCCATGGGCATCAGGTCACGAGGTTTGCCGGTGACAGTCACGCCGACCGCGGAATTTTCAGTCATATCCACCATTGCGGGATCGAATTTCCAAAGATGCCTGTTCGCGAAGAAGCGGCTGGCTTCACGGCAATTGAAACGCGGCGTTTACGGGGCGACCGACGAGACCCGCGACAATGCGGCACGGTCCGTCGGAAATCCCTTACACCAGCGGGACCTGAAGGCCATCGTAACCTGGTTCGACGCCATCCGGCAGTTCGCGGGCCAATTGCTCATAGTCAAAATCGTGAGCCATATGAGTCAGAATCGTACGGCGCGGCTTCAGTCGATTCACGGCATTCAGCGCCGCGTCCAGGTGCATGTGTGTCGGGTGAGGCTTGTATCGCAGCGCATCGATAATCAGCGTATCCAGTCCGGCCAGAAGTTTCCGGCTCTCCGCGGGGATTGTCGAAACGTCGGTGCAGATCGCCACGTCGCCGATTCGGAAGCCCAGGACCGGCAAAGGTCCGTGGTGCAGCCGTACCGGCAGAATTTCCTGGCCGAGGACTCCAAACGGCTTTCCCGGTGTGATCCGTTCGAATCGCAGTCGGGGAGCGGCATACGGATGGGCCAGCGTCGCCGGGTCGATGAATGCGTAGTGGAAGATTCTTCGAATGCTGTCTTCAACGGATTCCTCACAGTACAGCGGAATCGGATCCGGCAGTCGAAAGCCGAAAATTCTCAGGTCGTCCAGACCCATGATGTGATCGGCGTGAGCGTGCGTGAACAGCGCCGCCTGAATCAGCGTCGCCCTGCTTCGAATGAGCTGCAGGCGCAGTTCCGGTCCGGTGTCGATGACGAATTCACCACCTGCGTCCCGCACCAGGATGCCGGATCGCAGACGTTTGTTTTTCGGGTTGTCGGACTGACACACGTGGCAATCGCAACCCACGATCGGAACCCCGACACTGGTTCCCGTGCCCATCAGTGTCAGATTCGCCCCGGTTGCTCTGCCAGGCGCCTCCGTTGAATCCTTCGGGAATGCGTCAGAAATGGAAGGATCAGTCACGGGAGTCTCAGGGGGCGAAATGGTCGGCGCGAAGTGGTTCGAATTACGCCGTAAGCTAACAGCCGACTGAGAACGCTGCGAGAGCCGCGACGGTGCCCCGGAGGGCGAGGTTCCTTTCGAGCCGTGTGTTCCCTGCGCCGTCTGATACGACAGCGGCACTGCGGCAGCCTCGCCCGTACTCTTGCAGAGCCCGTCGATTGCCGAGCTGCCGATATCCCCGCTCGGGCGATTCATCAATGTTCGACTGACGAAGCGCTGGCCGGTTGATTGCAATTCCCGTAGGCATATCCCACGATTCTCGCACCCGTCCGATTCGTGTTCCGTCAGCGAATCACCAAGACCGCGGCATTTCAGGGCAGACGATTATGCATCCGGTACTCAACGGCAATTTGTATCTGGTGAAGGAACATGTCGGCATGTTCAAGGCGGCCAACAATTATGACATCTATGATCCGGAAACGAATGAGGAGATCATTCATTGTCGTGAGGATCGTCTTGGCATGTTCACGAAGCTGCTGCGGTTCACGGACTACAAGACTCTGACGCCATTTCATGTGGATCTGCGCACGCCGTCCGGCGAACCGATCCTGAGCGTCCGTCGCGGCGTTTCGCTGTTTCTGTCGACGGTCGATGTTCTGGATGCCGACGATGAGCGGATCGGCGGCTTCAAGCAGAAGCTGTTCTCACTGGGCGGCGCGTTCCGAGTGCTCGGTCCGGACGATCGCGAACTGTGCCTGCTGCAGGGCAAGTGGACGGGCTGGAATTTCAAATTCAAGGCCGGCGATCGGGAACTCGCCAGTGTCTCCAAGAAATGGGCAGGAATCGGTCGCGAACTGTTCACATCCGCCGACAACTACATGCTGCAGATTTCCGAAGACGTGCCGCCCGACAATCCGATTCGCGGGCTGATCATGGCGGCCGTTATGTGCATCGACATGGTGCTGAAGGAACGATAGGCCGTTGTCACGCGGCGCGGCGCCGTTTCTTCTTGCTCTTGCGAGACTGCCGGGCTGGCGATTCCACGGCGGCGACTTCATCCGCGGTTGGCTTTGAATCTGCCTTCTTCGCACTGTCTTTTGCAGCGCTGGCGGCGGCATTAACGGGTGCCGCGCCGGACGTTGCCGCAGCCGGCGGTTTTTGCGACGCGGCTTTGGGTGCCGCGATTTTTGGCGCCGCGACCTTTGGCGCCGCGACCTTTGTTGCCGCGTTCTTCTTTTGCGGAACTGCGGACTGCGCGGCGGGAGCCTGCGGCGTGCTGTCGGCCGGTACTTTGGCAGGACCTGAATTCGCTGCTGCGGGGAGTTGTGGTGCGTCCGTTTCGCTTAGTCGCGCCGGCTTTGCAGCGGGTTTTCTGGCGGCAACCGGAGGATCGTTGCTGACGAACAGAACATAGCGGCTGTGCAACAGCATCGCAGCGACCAGACATGTGGCAGCCGACAGCAGCACGGTCGTCAGCTCACTCGGCGAGATCGTCAGACCCGCCGCCGATGACTTCAGCGCGAACCTGGCCGTCAGCAGCAACAGGCCCAGGCAAAACAGGGCCTGCGAGGTCCGGCATCGGCTCATGTCCGGAACAATTCGAACGATCACCAGACTACCCAGCGCCAGCATGGGAACAATGACCAGTGTTCCGCGTGCCGCCGTGACGCCGCCGATCAGCGGTCTCGCCAGTTCCGCGACCAGGACGGGCAGCGTGTGCTGAGAATTCGTCAGCCAGACAATTCCGGAAACGATCAGCAAAGCGCTCAGCCACTTCCACCAGCGGTAACGTCCATTGAAGTCGACCGCGCTTCGTGACCGGATCCAGCCGATCAGCAGTGCGAGTTGGCCGGACACCAGCAGGTAAATTCCCGCCAGCCCGTCCTGCAATCGGGGAGTCGCCTCCGCCGTGGCGACGAAGTTCGCGGCGAAGCTCTGGTCCAGCGCGACGGCGATCATTCCGAGAAGCACCACAGCAGCGACCAGAAGACTTTGCTTCCACAACTTTCGAAAGACCATGCGAGGCAGCAGTTCGTCGCTGCGAACGGCGCAGAATTCGGGTTCGGCGGGTTCGTCGCTGTCATCGTCGGCATGAATTTCGGTGCCGAATTCAGCGAGCAGTTCCAGGTCGTCGGTCGCCAGTCGCCGCCGTCGCCGCGATGCCTGCTGCTGTAATCCTGTGAACGTGCTCATGAAGATCCGCCGGTTCGTCACAGACCTGTCGGTTCGCGCAGAATCTGCCGGTTCAAAGTGGCGTTGAACTGTCTTGGTTGAGATCGTCACGGATTGCCTCCATGATCCAGCATGCGTGTCGCAACCACCATTGCCGCGCAGGTTTCGCCAGTTTGACGGGTGAAGCTGCGCCGCCGGATTCCGTCGGCACTGAGAAGTGGTATGCTCCGCCGCCGGGAATTCTCTGACGGGTGTCTTCTGCTCAAAATCACTCCCAGCGCGTGACTGCCCTGCCCCGGTTTGACCCCGGATCGCGGACCAGTCCGCGACTCGTTCGCGGGTGGGGCAGGCTTCATTTCGACCGGGCAGACGTCGCATCGAAACATCTATCACACACGGAAACTCATGAAATACGACGTTTTTGGTGTCGGCAACGCACTGGTGGACATTCAGGCGCGCGTCCCGGACAGCGTGATCGCAGCCAGCGGATTCGACAAGGGCATCATGACGCTGGTCGACGATGCCACTCAGCAGGCCGTTCTGGCGAGTCTGGACGGCGTGCGGCTGAACCGCTGCGCCGGAGGATCCGCGGCCAATACGATCGTTGGTGTCGCGGATTTTGGCGGCCGGGCGGCCTACGTCGGCAAGATTTCCACGGACGAAATCGGGCAGTTCTTCCTGGACGATATGCGGAAGATGGGCGTCACCGTCGAAGTTGCTCCGTCGTCCTCCGGCCAGACCGGAACCAGCGCCATTCTGATTACCGAGGACGCTCAGCGAACGATGCTGACCAATCTGGGTGTCGCCGCGACGCTGACCGAAGACGACATCCGCGAAGACGAACTGCGGCAGTCCAAATATGTCTACATCGAAGGATATCTGCTGACCGGCGAAACCTCCCGGCCGGCCGCGATGAAGGCCATTGAACTGGCGAAGAAGCACGGCGTGAAAGTCGCTTTCACGGCGTCCGATCCGTTTCTGGTCAACCTGCTGCGGGACGACATCTGGGCTCTGGTGGAAGGCCCGGTCGATTTGTTCTTCTGCAACGAAGAAGAAGCGAAAAGCCTGACGGGCAGGGAGGATCCGATCGAATGCGCTGCGGAAATCCATCGGCATGCCGAGAACGTCGCCATGACTCTGGGACCAAACGGGTCGATCGTGATGCACGGCGGTGAAGCGATCGCCATTGAAGGAGTCAGCGTGAACGCCATCGACACAACCGGCGCCGGTGACATGTACGCCGCGGGTCTGCTGTATGGCATCACCAACGGCATGACCTGGAAGCAGGCCGGCCATCTGGGATCTCACGCCGCCGCGCGAATCGTCTCGCAGCTCGGAGCGAGAATGGACCACAAGTTTACCGCTGAGGAAATCCGGGAGTTGATCAACTGAAGCCCGGAATTCCCCGGCCGGGCCCTCTCGCGAACCGGGATTCTGATCCCGGGGCACGGCAGCTACAATTGGCGTCCGCGTCGGCGGACGTCCGTTGACAGAATCATGCCGCGAATTCGTTTTCCACACGAACAGCGGTAATGCAATCGGCGGAGTGACTGTCGGATCGCGGCAGAAACCGCCGCCGTCAACCGAATCCTTCGGATCGTCGGCCGAGTGGATTCAGAATGGGTTCCCATCTGCCTCAGCAGGCGCTCTTCACGACATTGCTTCAAGCCAGGATGGCCGCCAGTGAATGAATTGCAGCTCAAGCCACAAGGACACGACGCTCCCTTGCGTGAACCCCAGCTCCGCCCGGAAATCCACCGGATCATTTCTCAGGGCCGAGTTCCTGATGCCGCCGCGGGTTCACTGAAATCCGTCGCGGCGGCCAGCGGTCTGACGGGAGTTCTGCTGTGGTTCAGCTTTGCACCAATGGAGTTCGCTCCGGTGGCCTGGCTGGCTCTGGTGCCGATCTGCCAGCTTGTTCGGATTCAGAGGCTTCCGCGTAAAGCGTACCTGGCGGTCACCGGAGTTTCGTTCGTGTGCTGGCTGGTGACGCTGCAGTGGATGAGGCTGGGGCACTGGACCATGCACTTCGCTCTGCTGGCTCTGGCGTTCTATGTGTCGCTGTATACACCCGTGTTTCTGGCGGTGTCTCGCCGGATTGTCAGCCGCGGCGTACCAATGTGGCTGGCGGTTCCGGTCGTGTGGACCGCGCTGGAGTACGCTCGGGCGTATCTGCTGACCGGCTTTTCCTGGTATTACCTTGGCCATTCTCAATACCGCTGGACGACGCTGATTCAGATTTCGGACGTCACCGGCGCGTATGGAGTTTCATTTATCGTGGCGCTTGCTTCCGCGGCTGTAGCGGGGCTGGTTCCCGTTCATTGGCTGGCGCGAACGCGATTGGTCCGCAGTCAGCACGACATGCTTTCGTCCGAGTCCGGAGTCCGGCAGGTCCCGATCCTTGTCAGCCTGGCTGTGATCGGCGGAGCCTGTTTGTACGGTTACATTCGCCGGCAGCCGGATGTCCCGAATCCGGACGGCCCGGTGGTGGCGATCGTCCAGGGCAACTTCACGCCGGAGATCAAGCACGACCGCGATCAGTGGCTGCGAATGGTTCGTGAGCATGACCTGATGACGACGGAAGCGGCGAAGCTTCGGCCGGATCTGATTGTCTGGCCGGAGACCATGTTTCCCGTCCCCGACTTCGTGGTGGACGCCGACGTTTCGGATGATGACCTGATCGCCATGCTTCCTCCCGAAAGCGGTGTCACAAACGCAGAGATCGCGAAGCAGGAAGTCGCGCGATGGCGTGACGAGGAAACTCGCATACTGCTGGAAAACCGCAGCCAGGAGACGGCTGCGGCCATCATGTTCGGCCTGCAGACTCATCAGGCCACGATGACCGGCATGAAGACGTTCAATTCCGCGGCCTTCGTGCGGCCGGACCTCGGGTACGTGGACCGATACGACAAGATGCATCGCGTTGTATTTGGTGAGTACATTCCGCTGCGGACGGTATTTCCGTGGCTGGCGAAACTGACACCGTTCGGCGCGGGGTTCGGCATTGAGGCCGGCGGACAGCCAAAGGTCTTCGAATACGGAACGGCTCGCTTCGCGCCGGTGATCTGCTTTGAGGACACGGTGCCTCATCTGGTTCGACAGGTTGTTCGGGCCGGCGATCAGTCGTTCGGCCGCCCGCATGTTCTGATCAATCTGACCAACGACGGCTGGTTCCACGGGTCGAGTGAACTGGATCAGCACCTGATTACGGCCGTGTTTCGCTGCGTGGAAACTCGCCGGCCCATGGTGCGAGCCGTCAACACCGGGATCTCCGCGTTCATTGATTCCAACGGCTGCATTCGCCAGCCGGACAACATGCTGGTGATGAACGAAGAGACCGCCGCTCTCGATGCGGAATTCCGCAAAGTGGATTCGATGTATGACGAGCAGACGGGAGCACGCCGTCGCCAGTGTTCGGCGGTGTTATGCGGGCAGATTCCGCTGGATTCGCGAGATACGCTGTATCTGCGCTGGGGCGACTGGTTCCCGATGCTGTGCAGCGTGACAGTTCTGCTGGGGTTGGTGTATCCTGTCAAACGCCGTGAATGACGGTTCGGCGAGTGATTCCTCGGCGACACCTATGATACCGGGTCCTGGCATCATGCATTGACGAAGCCAGGTCATTCCGATTCGCAACATCGCTGCGGCCTGGTGCCGTTTGCTTCTCAGACGGTCCTGAATCCTGAAGGCGGAGGCGCAACCGTGAAACTCAAAAACCTGCTGCATGGGATTCCGCTGGTGCTGTTGCTGACTTCCGGCGGCTGCGGACTTGACGAAGGCATGCAGTCGTCGAAGCCGGCCGGACCGAAGACGACGACCGACATCGGCGAGTTCCAGGTCCGTGAAGGCGAAGAAACCGTGTCGTCCGACATCGTGTATACCAATCCCGTTACCGGGCCGCTGGAAGCGCTGCCGGGAGCCAAACAGCAGATTTCCGAACTGGCCATCCAGCACGCGGTGGATCTGTTCCAGGCGACGAACGGCCGGTATCCGAAGGATCACGATGAATTCATGACTCAGGTGATCCAGGCCAACAATATGAGGCTGCCGGTTCTGCCGAAGGGTCAGCGGTACGAATACGATGTTGCGAACCACAAGCTGATGGTGGTTCAGGACGTACAGCAACCGGCAAAGTGATCGCGCGAAATGCCTTCCGGACGTGAAGCCCATCGACAGTTGATCGTCATCAATGTTGTCGGGCTGACTTACGAAATGCTGGGCGATAACACGCCGCACATTCGCTCTCTGCTGGACACCGGGTTCGCCAGGCCGATGCAGACGGTGCTGCCGGCGGTGACATGTTCCGTCCAGTCGACGCTGCTGACGGGAACGCTGCCGCGCGATCACGGGATCGTCGGCAACGGCTGGTACTTTCGAGACCTGGCCGAAGTCGGTTTCTGGAAACAGTCCAACGGTCTGGTCCGCGGGGAGAAGCTGTTTCAGACGGCAAAGCGCCGCGACGCGTCTCACACGACCGCCAACCTGTTCTGGTGGTACAACATGTACGCCGACGTTGACTGGTCAGTGACGCCGCGACCGTCGTATCCGGCCGATGGACGCAAGATCCCCGACATCTACTCCGAACCGCCACAGATGCGGGATGACCTGCAGCGGAAACTCGGCCAATTTCCGCTGTTCAACTTCTGGGGCCCGACGGCGGACATCAGAAGTTCCCGGTGGATTACGGACGCCGGCCTTTCCGTGCTGAACGAACACGATCCGTCGCTGCTGCTGATCTATCTGCCTCACCTGGATTACAACCTGCAGCGACTGGGGCCGCATGATCCGCGGATCGTCGACGACATCCGGGCGGTGGATCACGAAGCCGGCCGGCTGATTGCGGCGGGCCGTGAACGCGGCGCGGAAATCGTCGTGCTGAGCGAATACGGGATCACCGAAGTCAACCGGCCCATTCACGTCAACCGGGCTCTTCGCGAAGCCGGATTGCTGCGAGTTCGGCGGGAACCAACGGGCTGGGAAACACTGGACTGCGGCGCGTCGCGAGCGTTCGCTGTGGCGGATCACCAGGTGGCTCATGTCTATGTGAAGGCGGAAACTGATGTCGAACGCGTGCGGCAGATTCTTCAGAGTCTCGACGGAGTGGAACACGTTTTCGACAAAAGCGGTCAGCGAGACGTCGGCCTGGATCACGAACGAAGCGGCGAGCTGGTGGCGGTCAGCGGCCGTGACTCCTGGTTCACCTACTACTTCTGGCTGGATGACGCGGTTGCGCCTGACTACGCCCGGACCGTCGATATTCACCGCAAGCCGGGGTACGACCCTGTGGAGCTGTTCATCGATCCGCAGATTCGTTTTCCCAGGTTGAAGGTAGCCTCCCGACTCGCGCGAAAGCTGCTGGGATTTCGGTATTACATGGACGTTATCGGCCTGGATGCGTCGATCGTCAGGGGCAGCCACGGCCGGCTGCCGGATACGGAGCGGCTGGAATCGGACGCGGCGGTGTTTATCAGTTCGTCCCGAGACGGTGAGCGTGACGAAGTTCATGCGGTCGACGTGCGAGATCTGCTGCTGATGCGACAATTTGCGTTGTAAAGCTGGCCACTTGTGGCACTGTCGATCAGAATGCCGTGCCGGTGGCGTCCGGGTGTCGCAGGGTGTTGTTGTCCACGGGCCAGGCGAAGTACTGTCAATCATTCGGAAAGGTTCGAGCACGTGGCGAAAGGCGACGCTCAGGAAGAAGAAGAAGATCTGGACGAACGTGAGCAGGTCCTGTTTCAGGGGCCCATGTACGGTCGCGACGCGAACCTCAAGCAGAATCCCCGGCTGGTGCAGGCGGCCCTGGTTCCCGTCAAGAGAATGGTGACGGATGCGCTTTCGCGGCGGGCTCATACAGTCCTGCTGGAACCGGCACCCGGCAAGATCGCGATTCGATTCGTCGTGGACGGTATTGCGTATCCCGCCGGCGCGGTCCCCGCAAGGCAGGGCGTCGGGATGGTGCAGATGCTGAAACTGCTGGCCGGCCTGGATCCTCAGAAACGAACGGTCCAGCAGTCCGGCGGCATCCGATCCGAATACACCGGCAAGGCGTACCGACTGCTGGTCCTGTCGACTCCCGTCAAAGGCGGCGCGGAGCGTCTGCGAATTCGCATCGAGAATCCCAAAGATTCGTTTATCCGTCCGCAGGACGTCGGAGTCCCCAACGATCTGCGGCAGAAGATTCGAGATTTTACGTCCGACAGCAAGGGCATCGTGCTGGCCTGCGGGCCACCGGATTCCGGAATTACGTCGCTATCGCTGGTGACGCTGCACTGTACCGATCCGTATCTTTACTCCGTTTTCAATCTGGCAGACGTCGGCGAGCACTCGCTGGTCAACGTCGCCGATTACGAACCGGAAGAAGGTCATGATCTGGCTTTCACGCTGGACCGGATTTCCCGCCGTGAAGCCGACCTGGTCTACATGCCTCCGTTCACCGACCCCAAAACGACGCAACTGCTGTTCGATTTCAGCGACCGGCTGTGCTTCGTCGGGGAGATTCCCTGCCGCACTCCGATCGAAGCCGTGCAGACGCTGATCCAGTGGGTCGGCGTGGACAGCGTCCTGAAACACCTGAAAGGCGTCGTCACGCACAAGCTGATCCGCAAGCTTTGTGACGACTGCAAGCAGGCATTTCGACCCAATCCTCAGTTGTTGAAGCGGCTGGGTCTGCCGCCGGAAGTGACCGTGCTGTACCGTGCTCCCGCGCCGCCGCCGGCGGACGATCCTGAAGCTCCGACCATTGAAGAACTGTGCGCCGACTGCAACGGAATGCCCTACTACGGTCGCATTCCGTGCTTTGAAGTCCTGGAGATGTCGGACGGGATGAAGGAAGTAGTAGCCGCCGGTGCCGATCCGGCGGCGATGCGGCAACAGATGTTCCGCGAAGACATGCGCACTCTGCAGAAGGATGCGCTGCGGCTTGTCGTGGAAGGCAAGACGTCGCTGGAAGAAGTTCAGCGCAGTTTTCAGGGACCAAAGGGCCGCCCGGCGAAGAAGCGCCGTCCGCGTCCGCAGGCCTGATTTTCCCCGTCGCCTTTCGTGCAGCAGGACAAGCATGCCCAGCGATTCGCCGGTTACCAGCGGGGCCGCGGCAGCCGCGATGGAATACGATTCACGGCTGCGCGCGTGCCAGTCGCAGCTCGACGATCTGCGGCGCACGGATCAGCGGTTCGTGCGGTTTCGGCTGGCGGCCTTCGCGCTGCTGGTATGCACGGTCTTCGTCTGCTTTGGCGACGAGTCCGTTTCCTGGTGGTGGATCCTGATTCCCGCAAGCGTCTTTACTGCGCTGGTGCTGATTCATGCGGGAACGATTCGAAAGCTGAAGCGTGCTGACGCCGCCAGCGAATTCTACCAGCACGCGAGGCAGCGGCTGACCAGTGAATGGAAGACGCTGCCGGACACGGGTCAGTCATTCAGCGACGCAGCGCATTCGTGGTCGCAGGATCTGGATCTGTTCGGTCAGGGGTCATTGTTCCAGAAGATGAATCAGTGCCGCACTTTGCCCGGTCGCCGCCGCCTGGCATCGTGGATGACGACTGTGCCTTCCGTCGAAGTACTGCGGCGACGCCAGCGTCAGGCGGAATCACTCCGTAACGATCTTGATCTGCGGGAACGGCTGGCTGTGATCGACGAAAAGGGACGCTGGGATGCCGCTGAAGCCGTGCTGACGGGCTGGATTGCCGAATCTGCGCGACCGATTCCCGCATGGATTCTGTCGCTGTCATCGCTGCTGGGAATTCTGGGAGCACTTGTGCTGCTGCTGGTGCTGCTGGCGCTCATTCCGTGGACGATCGTGCTGTTGGTGCTGGTGCTGCAGGCACCGCTGATCTGGCTGACTCGCGCACAGATCAAGAGTGTCGCCGGCGTCGTCGACAACGTGGATTCCTCACTGCGGCAGTTGTCGGCGATGATTCGTGAATTCGAACAGCATTCCTTTTCCGAACCGTCACTGCAGGACCTGCAGCGGCAGTTCAGTGTTGCCGGTCATTCGGCGTCAGCGGAAATCCGGCACCTGAGCAATCTGATTGCCTGGCTGAACAACGCTTTACGGAACCAGCTCTTCGCACCCGTCGCATGGATGTGCGGGCTGCTGGTGGTGCTGACACACCGCATCGAAACCTGGCGGGACCGGCACGGAGCCAGGGTCGCGGATTGGCTGGAAGCGGCCGCGACTCTGGAAGCTTTGATTTCCGTGGGAGCATTCAATTTCGACAACAGCGACTTCTGCCTGCCGAACTGTGACGATTCCGCGCCGCTGTTTTCCGCTCAACAGCTTGGTCATCCGCTGCTGCCTCGTGAGGAATGTGTCCGCAACGACGTAGACCTGACCGTCGAACGACCGCTGCTGCTGATCAGCGGATCGAATATGTCGGGAAAAAGCACGCTGCTGCGTTCCATCGGCATCAATACCGTGCTGGCCTTCTGCGGTTCGCGAACCAACGCGGCATCGCTGACGACGTATCCGTTTCAAATCGGTACGGCGATGCGAGTCAGCGATTCTCTGCAGGAAGGCAGATCACTGTTCTTCAGCGTTGTCCAGCGGCTGAAGTCCGTCGTCGACCTGACGTCCGAAACGCGGCCTGTGCTGTTTCTGCTGGACGAAATCCTGCACGGGACGAATTCTCACGACCGCCGTCACGGAGCCGAAGCCGTAATCCGGACTCTGGTGGCCAGAGGCGGCCTGGGACTGGTGACCACTCATGACCTGGCACTCACGCAGATTGTCGACACAATGGACGGCCGCGCCGCCAACATGCACTTCGAAGATCAGATCATCGACGGCTCGATGAGCTTCGACTATCAGCTTCGCCCGGGCGTCGTGCAGCGCAGCAATGCCATCGAACTGATGCGCATGATGGGACTTGATGTGTGAGTCCGCGAGCTGATATTCCGCAACGGTGAGCGAAGGTCGCCGCGATGGATTCCTATCGTTCGCTGAGTGCCGGTGATTCGGCGCCGGCATCGTTTCTATCGTTGAAGAATGCAAGGTCACCGCCCTGAGCGCGCGAGTGACATTCGATGCAGGTCCTGACGCGCCCGGCCAGTTTTTCGGAACCAGTGTCGGTTTCCATTCGCTCGGCTTTGCCATCCGGAGAATAGCTGGCCCAGTACCAGTCGCCGGCACCCGCGTTGTACCCGTCAGATCGGTACATGACGTCAACGGCCCGCAGCGTCTCCCCGTCAGCTTCGAAGCTTTCCATCACCAGAATCGAACCGTCCGGCAGTTCGTCCGGTCGGCCGACAGCCTTGCGATTCAGATACATCTTCAGCAGCGATCCGTGGGGCTCGCGGCCGTAGTATGCGTCACCGTTTGTTCCCGGAGGCGGTGCCCACAGACGGTAGCGGCTGTCCGACAGATACCGCCAGAAGAACTGGTCGAACGGCAGTCGTTTTTCCGCGCGCGAAGCTGCCTCTTGGAGTGGAGCCCCGCTGGGTGATTCCCGGCGAATTGTGATATCGCCGCCGGGGATCTGCGAATCGCGAAACGGAATGGCGGAGTCGCCGGACCGGATGATCGTGCTTCCCGGCGGAATTCCGGAATCACCCGATCGAATGATTGTGCTTCCCGACGGAATTCCGGAGTCGCCGTACAGAATGATTGATCCATCGGACGGAATTGCGGAATCGCTGTAGATTGGCGTGCCGTACTGGATGGACTGTCCGAACAGGGCGTGACCCTGCGCGGAAGTTACAACAGCGGCGAAGATCAGAAATACGCGAACAAACATGGCACGATGCTTTCAACCACGGAACGAAGAATCGTGGAAATACCTCCCGACAAGAGGCCGGATGAGCGTCAGTCATCCGGGTTTTGTCACGACTTCTCAGTCGTCTTGCACGAGCGGCACCACGGAAAGCTGAATGGTCCGCACTTCGAAGTCTACAGGCCATGCCGGTCAGTTTCCCGTCTGATCGTCGGATCGGAATAATGTTCTGCCACACGTCCTGTTCCAGGCAGGCACCTGCCTCTGACCGAAAGTCGCACCATGACCGCATCCATCGTATTGCAGCCGCTTGATGTTCATAACCGCAGGCTGCAGGCCAGCGTCGCTCCGCCGGACTGGAAGAATCCGGTGCCTTCGGGCCGCTACAACCTTGTCGTGATTGGCGCGGGAACGGCAGGTCTGGTGACCGCTGCGGTTGCTGCCGGGCTGGGAGCGAAGGTCGCCCTGATTGAACGGCAGTTGATGGGAGGCGACTGCCTGAATGTCGGCTGCGTCCCGTCGAAGGGAATCATCAGCGCCGCGCGGGTGGCGGCGGCGGTTCGAGACGCCGGACGGTTCGGAGTGAAGGTTCCCGACGGCATAAACACCGACTTTCCCGCTGTGATGGAACGCATGAGAAGACTGCGGGCCGGAATCAGTCCGCACGATTCCGCGCAGCGGTTTTCGAGTCTGGGTGTTGACGTGTATCTCGGCGATGGCCGATTCACGTCGCGCAACGCGGTCGAAGTCGATGGCCGGACGCTGACGTTTCGGCGCGCGGTCATCTGCACGGGAGCCCGGGCCGCCGAACTGCCGATTCCCGGCTGGGACGACGTCCGGCCTTTGACCAACGAATCGGTGTTTTCCCTGACCGAACTGCCGCGTCGCCTGGCGGTGATCGGCGGTGGTCCGATCGGCTGCGAAATGGCGCAGACCTTCGCTCGATTTGGCAGCGACGTCACACAGATCGAGCGCGGGCCGCACATCCTGCCCAGAGAAGAAGCCGATGCAGCCCGGATTGTCCAGCAGGCTCTGTGCGACGACGGAGTTCGAATCCTGCTGAATGCGGAAACGACTCGCATGCAGCAGCGCGGGAACGAAACGAGCGTCTGCTACCGGCAGGACGGGCGCGAACACCAATGCGTCGTCGATAAGGTGCTGATCGGCATCGGCCGCGCTCCCAACGTCGAAGGCATGGGACTGGAAGCCGCCGGAGTCGAATTTGACATCCGCGCGGGTGTCACGGTGAACGATCGTCTGCAGACGACGAATCCAGCGATCTTCGCGGCCGGAGACGTGTGTTCGCAATTCAAGTTCACTCACGCGGCGGACTTCATGGCACGTGCGGTGATCGGCAATGCGTTGTTCTTCGGGCGGTCGAAGCTGAGTTCGCTGACGATTCCCTGGTGTACCTACACGTCCCCGGAACTCGCGCACGTTGGCCTGACGTCCGATCAGGCGCGGCAGAAAGGCATCGACATCGATACGTTTGAAGTGCCGCTGGAAAAAGTCGATCGAGCCATCCTGGACGGCGAAACTCGCGGCTTCGCGCGGGCTCACGTGCGCCGGGGAACTGACGAAATTGTCGGAGCCACCATCGTAGCGGAGAACGCGGGCGACATGATCGGCGAGTTGTCTCTGGCGATGACGCTGAACGCCCGCGTCCCGAAATGGAAGACGGTGCTGCGTCTGTCGAAAGGAGTCGGACTGTCCGCGATCGGCAGCGCGATTCACCCCTATCCGACTCAGGCCGAAGCGATCCGCAGGCTTGGCGACGAATACAATCGAACGCGGCTGACCCCGCTCGTCAAATCGCTGCTTGGCAAATGGCTGAGCTTCACGCGATAGAGCGCTCGACCGAACAACGCCTCTCGGCACCGCGTGCTACGAAGCGCGGCAGACTTTGTTCCACACCACTTTGTCGTCGCCCTGTTCGTAGAAATCCGGCAGCACGCACGCGACCGTGTAGCCGCAGCGTTCGTAAAAGACCCGCGTCGGCAGGTAATCCGGTCGGCCGGACGTTTCGATGTAGATCTGCCGGCCGCCGCAGTCGCGAATCCGCCGCTCGGTCTCGGCCATCAGAATTCGTCCCAGACCGCATCCCTGGTGCTTCGGATCAACGGCGATCCAGTACAGATCGAAGCTGCCGATCGTGCAGGCGATGGGGCCGAAGCAGGCGTAGCCGACGACTGTGCCGTCGATTTCCGCAAAGACGAAGCGGTAGCCCGACCGTTCTCCCTTCGCCAGATACTCGTCCACAAGTTCCACGGCGACGGCCGTTTCGTCGTCGCGAAAGAAATGTGTGCTGTCAACGATTCTGCGCACAGCGTGGCGGTCGGTGATCGTGACGGTATCGCGAAGCACCGGTGGCGGCGATGGCGGCTGCCGTTGTTCAGTGAGCATGGACACCTGCAACCAGTCCCTGAAAGAAGCCGCGAGCGTTCTTTCCCAGCGTTCGAGTTCGGTATCCGCCTTCCTGAACGACCAGTGTCGGAAGTTTCAGTTCACCCAGAAGACGTCCATTGGCTTCGAAGTCGCTGCGGGAAAGCGACCACGTCCCGGTCGGGTCGCCCTTCGCGGGATCCAGACCCAGTGCGATTACCAGAAACGCCGGGTCGAATCGTCGAACTGCGTCAATCGCCTGCCGCAGCGCTTTGATGTACTGCGCTCCGTCCTGCGCTTCTGGCAGTACGATGTTCAGATTGAATCCCTCGCCTGCTCCGGAGCCTCGCTCATCGGCAAACCCCGTGAAATATGGGTAGGCGAAATCCGGATCGCCGTGAATTGAGATCGTCAACACATCACTTCGTTCGTAAAAGATGTCCTGTTGGCCGTTGCCGTGGTGGTAGTCGATGTCAACAATCGCCACCCGTCCGTGCTGACTCAGGTAGTTTGCTCCGATCGCTGAGTTGCTGAAGTAACAGAATCCGCCGAACGATCGCCGTTCCGCGTGATGTCCCGGCGGCCGAACCAGTGCGTAGGCGATCCGGCGTCCGTCCAGCAATGCGTCGGCCGCAGACAGAACGCAGTCGACCGCTCGCCTGGCGGCCGGAAAAGCATTGCGATTGATCGGTGTGAAGGTGTCGATGCAATAGTAGCCAGCGCGAACAGTCAGTTCGCACGGAGGCCGCGTGGCATTGCGGATCGGAAACACGTACGGGTAAATCGACTTGCCTTCGGGAGCGTTATGGCAGGCTGCTCGCAGATATTCCACGAAATCCGCGTCGTGGACTTCAAGAATCTGCTGCATCGAGTGTTCCTTCACGGGAATTGTTTCGATAATCCCGCTGGCCTCGAGTTCGCTGCGGATGGCATTGATGCGAACCGGTGCCTCCACATACCCGCGTTCCCGGATGTGGTGAATGTCATGCCGGTCGTTGATTGTCACGGCGATCAGTTCCGGACCGTGAGCGATCGCCGGTCTGCGATCCGAGGCTGACTTGAAATACCGGGGCTCGCGCAGCCGCACGGGATCGTCGTGGAAGGAATTTACCACCTTCCGAACATACTCGGGAGGACAAAGATCGCTGTATTTCCGTTCCAGGATCGCTCTGACGACCAGCCTGGCGAACTTCCGTGACAGCGATGCTTCGCGGTCCAGGCAGTCCCAGACCAGGTGCGGCAGATTGTCCGAATCACCGCCGGGAACGGGCCGTTCATACGACGTTCCGATGATCGGCCGAGCGCCATATTGTTCGTAGAACTTCAGTCGAGCGGCGTTCAGTTTGCGGATTGCCGGGTCGGCGCAGCGATCCGGATCGTCGGGAAGGCACTCGAAGAACAGTCCGTGATTTCCCAGCGCTGCGGCTTCGTCCCGGACGTATTCGTACAGTGCCGCACCGATGCCCCGCCCCGGTACGTCTTTTCCCGAAGCCAGAAAGTCGAGATAGCAGAATCCGATTTCCGGTTCATGCAGCACGATCGCAAAGCCGACGACGTGGTTGCGGGAGTTTTCCGCGACCAGCAGGATCGTCCGAAACCGCTTGCGAAAAGGATTGCGCAGCCGCTCCGCCAGCGGATCAATGTCGCTTGTCGAAGCGTCCGGGAACTGTTCCACAAAGATCTGCCGCACTTCGCTCAGCGCCGACTTGTTGACCGGCAGAACGTCATCGTGAATTCGGCGGATGCGAAACATGAGAAGCAGTCTTTTCCTGCCCGGTCGCCGGGCAACAGCGTTACCGGGACCCTGAACCCCGCGTTGAAGCCGATCGTGCCGGGGATTCCGCGTCGCCGAATCGTGAGTCCGAACCGACTGCTGTTCGGCAGGTCGAACCTGCCGGAATGAACAGTCCCGCGGCGCGGTTGTCCGGCCAGTCGCCTGCTGTCGTCGCGGCACCCGGCAAAAGGGCCTGGTCGATGATCCGCTGAACGGCGGTATCGAAGCCAATCCCGTTCTGTTCCAGGGCTGCCGCAAAGCCGGCGTCGGGAGACAGGCAGGGGTTCACGTTCACTTCAAGAACCCACGGGCGACCCGATTCGTCCACTCGGAAGTCCACTCGAGCAAAGCCGTTCAATCCGAATAGCTCCCAGCAGCGGCAGGCATTGCGATCCAACGCGTCCAGCAGCGGCCGGTCGCTGTCGGGAAAATGAAACGTGCGAGGCGTCTGCTGATACTCAAACGAGTCCTGTTCCCACTTCGCCTGGTGCCCGACAATTCTGGGCTTCGCCGGCGGAAACGCGGAAAAGTCGATTTCAGCAGCTGGCAGCACCTGGCCTGCGAGCATTGACAGGTTGAACTCCCGGCCGTCGATGTATTGTTCTGCGAAATAGGAACGGCCGAATTGCCGCTCCCGCTGTCGGCACAGTGACCTCAGTGCATCCGCGTTTCGAACGTCCACGACGGCATCGTCGTCCATGCCAATGGATGCATGTTCCCAGACGGGCTTCAGAATCCAGCGTGACGGGAACTCGGCCGTATCGGCGGGATTCGATTTCTCGCCCGTCTTTGAAGAATCGTTCGCGCGGGAATCGAACCATGCGGGAGTCGGCAGGCCCGCCTGAACAAGCCGCTGCTTTGCGTCCGTTTTTCCGGAAACCGCCAGTATCGCCCCGGTGTGGGCGCCGGTGTACGGGATATCGAGCGAATCCAGCAGCAGCGTGGCGGCCGGCATCAGTCGATCCGTGCCCGCCAGCGATTCGACCAGATTGAAGACGACGTCCGGCCGGCGGTCGATGAGTTCCCGGCGCGTGTCTTCGAGATTCAGCGTGCAGCCGAGACTGGTGGCGTCGTGTCCCAGCGCGCGCAGTGCGTGCATTACGGCGTCTCGCTGCGTCAGGACATCCTGTTCGTCAACCGCCGAATCGGCGCTGACGGCATTGTGAAGCACGACAACTCGCACGCTGGACTTTCTGACAGATCGGCCGGACGGGAAATCTGAACGAAGGCAGTACCGGATGCCACGGCGGGTACTTGGCGCTGTTCGATGGTTCGAGTTCCCCGCGTTATCGCCGCGAACCGGTCAGCAGCCGGGCCGGTTTGCTGTCGCAGCGTTCCGATGCGGACAGCACGATCTTCTCAATGAGTTCGTCGTAGCTGATATCCAGCGCTGTCGCCAGCATGGGCAGATCGGAATGAAAAGGATGCAGTCCGGCCAGCGGATTCGCTTCCAGAAACTGGGGCTGACCGTCCGCGTCGCAGCGCAGATCGATTCGTCCGCCGTCCCGGCACCCGAGCACGTTCCAGGCCGCCAGCGCGATCTGTTCGGCCATCCGCACCTGTTCATCGTCGGCGGCACGGACCAGCCGGTATTCGACCAGTTCTTCGCAGCGTTCCTTATTGATGTACGAGTAGACGTCGGCTTCGGCGTTTTCCAGCAGCACGATTTCCAGCGTGCCCAGGCAGGCCGAATTGCGGCCGGTGCCCAGAATTCCGACGGTGAACTCGCGGCCCGGCAGGAACTCTTCCACCAGTACCGGCTGATGGAACTGTTCCAGCAACTGCTGTGCGACGATATTCAACTGGCGGCTGTCATTCACTCGGGACGCCGCCGTGACGCCCTTGCCGGTACCTTCCGCGATGGGCTTGGCGAACAGCGGATATCGCAGCGGCGGCAGTTGAGCAACGTCGTCGGCGTTGGCGATCACGGCGAATCCTGGAGTCGGCAGGCCCGCATTTCGCACGACGCTTTTGGTGACGGCCTTGTCCAGACACACACACATCACGCAGGGGTCCGCGAACGTGTACGGGATTTCGTAGGCGTCCAGGATCGCGGGCACCTGAGCTTCCCGCCCGGTGCCTTTCAAGCCCTCACAGATATTGAACACCAGATCCCAGCGGTCGCCGGCGGCCAGTCGCGGCACAAGCTGCCGGACGTGCCCGATGCGGTCCACGTCGTGCCCCAGCGCCAGTAGTGCGTCGGCGATCGAGTCGATCGTGTCCGCGCGATCAAACTCAGCCGTTTCTTCGTCGGAGTACCCGGCCGCCAGGTATTCGTCGCGCAGGTCGTAGGTCAGGCCGATGTGCATGTGTGCTCACCTGTTTCGCGGCGGATTTCCTGGTACAACTGCTGATGCCACCGCCGCGCGTCAGCAGAGTTCATTTCCAGAGCCTGCAGCAACCCCTGGCCGGGCCGAAGCAGTTCCACCGGACAGCCTTCGGACAGACCGTCCCGCAGGTCATCGGCGTCGTAGTCGAAGGGATACAGCCGGCAGATCAGCGGCCGAATTTCCAGCGGCAGCCGACAGCCGTTTTCGCCCAGAAAGGTGCAGTCGCCGGTGGCCTGACGCTTCAGCACACGACGACTTCCGTCGCCGCGAAATACGTGATCGCGCCAGACGGGGTCGTCATCCTGATCCAGGTACCGGGGATCATCGGGAGTTCGGAATTCCGTGAAACCACTTGTTCCGGTGTACTCAGCGATCCGTTCGACGTCGCCGGGAGTCGCGTAGATGTCGCAGGTCTGGCAACACGTCTTCATGTAGCGCGCACAGCGAACGCAGAGAAATTCTTCCGCCGCCATCGCTCAGACCTCCAGCGGGTCGCGATAACGGAATTCGCGGCCTTCGAAGT
This sequence comes from Planctomycetaceae bacterium, assembly GCA_041398785.1. NCBI lineage: Bacteria > Pseudomonadati > Planctomycetota > Planctomycetia > Planctomycetales > Planctomycetaceae > Planctomycetaceae bacterium. The sequence continues at coordinate 121,393 of JAWKUA010000015.1, forward strand.
TGCGCAACAGCAGCCAGTCGCCGTCGCGTCCCCGAGTGTAATCCGGCTGCAGCGGAATCTTGCCGCCGCCGCCGGGAGCATCGATCACATAATTCGGCACGGCATAGCCGGTTGTATGGCCGCGCAGTCCTTCGATGATTTCCAGCCCCTTGCTGACCGGTGTCCGGAAGTGTTCTGACCCGCTGATCGGGTCGCACTGGTACAGGTAATACGGACGGACTCGCATCAGCAGCAGCCGGTGTACCAACTGCTTCATCGTGTCCACGCTGTCGTTGACGCCTCGCAGCAGCACCGTCTGCGAACCAAGCGGGATGCCGGCGTCGGCCAGCCGCTCACAGGCAACCCGCGATTCCGGCGTGCATTCTTCCGGATGCAGAAAATGCAGGCTCATCCACAGCGGGTGATACCGCCGAAGCGTTCGCACCAGAGCATCCGTGATGCGCTGCGGCAATACGGCCGGCATCTTCGTTCCGATGCGAACGAATTCGATGTGCGGAATGGATCGCAGCCGTGACAGAATCCAGTCCAGCTTGTCATCGCTGAGCGCCAGAGCATCGCCGCCGGAAATCAGCACGTCGCGAACCTGCGTGGCCTGTTCGAGATACTGAAAGATGACTTCCAGCCGACGTTCGTTGGGCACCATTTCGCCGTGACCGACGACGCGAGACCGAGTGCAGTAGCGGCAATACGTCGAACAGAAATCCAGCGGCAGCAGCAACACGCGATCCGGATAGCGATGCACCAGGCCGGGGACCGGACTGTGCCCGTCTTCGCCCAGCGGATCGTCGGCTTCACCCGGCGTGCGGATGAATTCATCGGTCGTGGGAATCACGGTTCGACGCAGCGCGTGCAGCGGATTGTCCGGGTCCAGCAGGCTCATGTAATACGGACTGACGCCGACAGGCAGCAGCGTGCCGCCGCGGATCAGCGCATTCCGTTCGTCATCGGACAGCGTCACCATCCGCTCGAACTGTTCCAGCCGGCGGATGCGGTGCTGCGACTGCCACCGCCAGTCGTTCCACTGGCGTTCGGTCACGTCGGGGAAGAAGCGTTTGCGAAACGCCCTGGTCCGGGGATTGACGGCGATGCGCCTTCGCGGCGGCGACTTGCGGACGGGTGCGACGACAGCGGGGTCGTGAACCGAAAGTATCGAAAGACTTTCGTGCCGCGGCTCGGCGAGTGCGGCGGCGGACAGGCGAGCGTCGCCTTTGAGCGTGACTTTGCGTCGGCCGGATTTGCGGGGAGAAACGGTCCGGCCACCAACCGTTTCGATTTCGAATCTTTGAGCGTCAAAGTGAATTGCGGCTGCGGTCAGTTGCGATCCCGGAGGCTCGTCTTCGCAGCTTGCAGAAACGTCGTCAGCATGACCGAGGTCAACACCATCATTGTGCATTCAAGGCTTCCAAAAGAGTTCCCAAAAGCCCGGCTGACGGTTTTCGCGAAGGCGATCCGTTGCCAACATCCGACAGGTGCGGGATTCGACCAGGAATTAAAGAATTGTCAATCCCAAGGTCTACCGAAATCTTTCCAGATTTCGACACTTCCCGGCACCCCGAAACCCGGCGCACAACCGATCAGCGGACCGGTGAATCATCATTGACAGGCACCATGAACCGGGATGTCGAGTGCCGATCGCCGACCAGTTCGGACTGGAATCATGGCATCTCCATTCAGAGACTCTCTCGCTTGAATCTGAACGCGGTTACGGGATCACTGCGGCACGACCGCAACACTGCGTCGACGCACCGTGGCCTGCGGTGTCCGGACGCGTTCACTCGATGAGCTCATCCAGGTCAGCCTGATCCTGCAGCCGCCCGACTGCTCGCTTGTTGCGTTTCAGACTCTCCAGGTCAAGAAAGTCGGTCTCAATCTCACCCGCACGACACGCCACTCGGCGTTCATAGCACTCAGAAAAATCAACGCCCTTCAAGCTGGTCAGCATGTCGATTCGATTCGGGGGGCGGCCGAGCTGGATGACAAAACCGGGGACCAGAAAATCATCTACGGCAAGCTGCAGTTCCCCGAACCCAAATTCATCCAGCGCGTTCAGCACGCGAGTCGCGTTATCGGCTGTCGCGTCCAGCCAGACATCCAAGTCCTTCGTGTACCTCGGATGACCGTGGAACGCGACCGCGTAGCCGCCGACAACCAGATACCGAACTTCATGCTTGTTTAATAATGCAACAAACTCTTTGAAGTCGGGTGCCAGGTCCATAATGGGCATCGTTGTACTCGCGGCGGATCGCTTCGAGCGCCGCGATGCGTTCTGCGGGTGGGCGAGTCAGCCAGTAGGCCCGGTCCTTTGGAGCCTCTTCGATTCGAATTCGGTTGACGACTTTTTCGATGGTCATGGCTCATAACCCAGATTCGGAGCCAGCCAGCGTTCGATTTCTCTGACGGACATCATCATGCGAGCGGCGTAGCTTTCTACCTGATCCTTTGTGATCCGGTCAACGCTGAAGTATCGCGATTCGGGCAGGCTGAAATAGAGGCCGCTGACCGACGCCGCCGGCCACATGGCAAAGCTTTCAGTCAGAGTCATGCCCGTCGCGTTTTCGGCGTCCAGAAGCATCCAAAGACGTCCCTTCGGCAGGTGATCGGGACACGCCGGGTAGCCAAACGCTGGACGAATGCCTCTGTACTTCTCTCCAATGAGTTCTTCATTGGACAGCCCTTCCTCGCAACCGAAACCCCATTCGCGGCGGACTCTGGCGTGCAGGTATTCGGCGAAGGCTTCGGCAAAGCGGTCGGCCAGGGCTTTCACCATGATCGCTCGGTAATCATCGCCGTCGGCTTCGATGGACTTCACCAGTTCGTCGCAGCCGTGGCCAGCCGTGACTGCGAAAGCGCCGATGAAGTCAGGATTGGTCGGATCGGACGGATCTGTCTGATCTGCCTTGTCGCTATTCCGGGGTGCCACGTAGTCCGCCAGGCTGCGAAAATCCTTCTGCCCCACGCGTTCCCATTGCTGACGCAGCATCGGGAACCGCATCCGTTCGGTCGTGCGAGTCTCATCGGTCCACAACACGATGTCGTCGCCGTCGCTGTTGGCGGGCCAGAATCCGTAGACGCCGCGGGCCGTCAGCAGGCCGCCGTTCAGCAGAGCAGCCAGTTCCGTCTGAGCGTCCGCGAACAGCTTGCGGGCTTCTTCGCCGATCACTTCGTCCTGCAAGATTTTCGGATACTTGCCGATCAACTGCCACGAGCTGAAAAACGGCGACCAGTCGATGAACGGCACCAGTTCTTCCAGCGGCAGATTTTCGATGACTCGCGTGCCGAGGAATTCCGGCTTCGGCGGCTTGTAGTTCGACCAATCCACGGTGAAGCGATTCGCCAGCGCGTCGGCGTAGGGAACCAGCTTCGCCTGCTGACGCTGGCCGAACGCGGCTCGAGCTTTTTCCTGGGCGGCCCGGGTCGTTTCGACGAAAGCCGGTTTCGCATCCGGATCAAGCAGCGCTTCGACGACACCGACCGAAAGAGACGCGTCGCCGACGTGAACGACCGGCTCATCGTACGCCGGAGCGATCTTCACGGCCGTGTGCTTCGCGCTCGTGGTGGCTCCGCCGATCAGCAGCGGCAGCGTCCAGCCCTGTTCCTGCATCGTGCGAGCCACCACAATCATTTCTTCCAGCGACGGAGTAATCAGGCCGCTGAGTCCGATGATGTCAGCGTTGCATTTCTTCGCTTCTTCCAGAATCCTTTCGCACGGCACCATGACACCGAGGTCAACGACCTTGAAGTTGTTGCACCGCAGCACGACGGCCACGATGTTCTTGCCGATGTCGTGAACGTCGCCTTTGACAGTGGCGATCAGGAACGTGCCGCGATTGCTTTGTTCGACGACTGCCGAATCGATGGACTTCTCGGCTTCATTGGCAAGACCGACGGCTTCGTCACGCGTTCCCTTGAACAGGCCGTTGTCGGTGAACTGAATCGAAAGATCGTCGCCTCGCAGTTTGGCCGCCTTTTCCGCTTCCATGAACGGTTCCAGCCACGCGACGGACTTCTTCATCACGCGAGCCGACTTCACGACCTGGGGAAGAAACATCTTGCCCGCGCCGAACAGTTCGCCGACGACATTCATGCCGTCCATCAGCGGTCCCTGAATCACGTTCAGCGGTCGACCGTACTTCTGACGCGCTTCTTCTGTATCTTCGTCGACGAAGTCCGTGAGACCCTTCAGCAGTGCATGCTTCAGGCGTTCTTCGACGGTGCCGCTGCGCCATTCCAGCGTTTTCTTTTCGCCGCCGGCTTTGGCTTTGACGGTTTCGGCGTAATCGATCAGCCGCTCCGTTGCGTCGGGGCGACGATTCAGCAGAACGTCTTCGATGTAGACCAGAAGCTCCTTATCGATCTCATCGTAGACTTCCAACTGTTCCGGATTGACGATGCCCATGTCCAGCCCGGCAGCGATGGCGTGATACAAAAACGCGGCGTTCATCGCTTCACGAACGACGTTATTGCCGCGAAACGAAAAGCTGACGTTGCTGACTCCACCGGACGTCTTCGCACCGGGACATTCCTGCTTGATGCGGCGAACGGCTTCGATGAATTCCACGGCGTAGTTGGCATGTTCTTCCATGCCAGTACCGACCGTCAGAATGTTGGCGTCGAAGATGATGTCCTGAGGCGGAAAGCCAGCCTGTTCGGTCAGCAGCTTGTAAGCTCGCTTGCAGATGCGAAGTTTGTTTTCGCACTCGACGGCCTGACCGGTTTCGTCAAACGCCATGACGACGGCGGCGGCTCCGTAGCGGCGGATCAGGCGGGCCTGTTGCAGAAATTTTTCTTTGCCTTCCTTCAGGCTGATGCTGTTAACGATGCCCTTGCCGTGGACGCACTTCAGGCCGGCTTCGATGACGTTCCAGTCGCTGCTGTCGATCATGATCGGCACACGGATGTTTTCGTCGTGCAGCAGCCACAGGTATTTTTCCATGCAGCGCGGGCCGTCCAGCAGACCTTCGTCCAGGTTGACGTCGATCACCTGAGCACCGCCGTCAACCTGATCGCGAGCAACTTCGATCGCTTCGTCGTATTTTTCTTCGCGAATCAGACGAGCAAAGCGGCGCGAACCGGTGACGTTGGTACGTTCGCCGACGTTCAGGAAGTTGGAATCCGGACGCAGTTCCAGAAAGTCGAATCCGGAATACGTCGACCAGCCGGTGCCCGTCGGAATTTTGCGCGGCTTCAGACCGGCGACGGCTTCGGCCGTGAGTCGGATGTACTCCGGATTGGTGCCACAGCAACCTCCGACAATATTGACCAGGCCAGCCTTCGCGATTCCGTGGAGTGCTTCCGTGAATTCCGCGGCGCTGCTGTCGAAACCACCCATGCCGTCGGGCATTCCGGCGTTCGGATAGCAGGACACGTAGCGTGTCGCCATGTCGGAAAGCGTGTGCAGGTACGGCTTCACCTGTTGCGGTCCCAGACCGCAGTTGAAGCCGACGCTGACAGACGGGAAGTGTTCGACCGCCGTGTAGAACGCTTCCACATGCTGGCCGAGCAGCGTGACTCCGCCCTGAAAGATCGTGCCGGAAATCATCACCGGCACTTCTTCGCCGCGTTCTTCGAACACTTTCGAAATCGCGAACAGACACGATTTCATGTTCAGCGTGTCGAAGCTGGTTTCCGGCAGCAGCAGGTCGACGCCGCCGTCCAGCAGGCCGCGGACCTGCTCGGCATACGATTCGACCATGTCGTCGAAGCTGATCGGCCGTGTTCCGGGAGCGTCCGCGTTCATCGAAAGCTGCACGTTCGTCGGCCCGATGCTGCCCGCGACGAATCGTGGCTTCTTCGAATTTCTCGCCGTGAATTCGTCGGCGATGGAACGAGCCAGTTCGGCACCGGTTTTGTTGATTTCGTGAGTCAGATGCGAAAGCTCGAATTCCTTCAGCCCGACAATCGTGGCGTTGAAGGTATCCGTTTCGATGATGTCGGCCCCGGCTTCCAGATACTGCCGGTGAATGCCGGCGATCAGGTCAGGCTGCGTCAGCACCAGTAGGTCGGTCGCGTTGCGGACGTCGATGTGATGGTCTTTGAAACGCTCGCCCCGGTATCCCGCTTCGTCCGGGTTGTTGGCCATGATGAGCGCGCCCATCGAGCCATCGATGACCAGTATGCGTTCGTCAAGCAGTTCGCGGATGTCAGGCATGGAGGAAGTTGAGGGCTGAGAGTTGCGGGTTGAGAGGTGGGCAGCGGCCGGGCATTCTAGACGTGGCGTAGAGGGGTCGAAACCCGCGATTCCCGGCCACAGCCGGATTCGGTGTTTCGGGAACATCCTCAAAGGAGATTGCGCTCGGGGTTTGGGCATTCGTCTCGTTTCAGTGCTTCCGCCCTGAAACGCACTTCCAGGAAGGCTCCGCCTTTCCGAGCGAGACCGCAGAGCGACGAGTTCACCACTGACCGTCTATGAATTCGGTGGTCAGGTCTGTTCCACAAGCCGATCCAGCGCGTGCGCGAATTCTTCGGTCGATTCGCAGTTGTGGTCGCCGCCCGGAATGGAAATGTATTCCTTCGGGCCGGGAGCGGCCTCGTACAGCTTTCGGCCGTGGGAATCAGGAATCAGTCTGTCGGCATCTCCGTGGCTGATGAGTACGCGTCCCTGATAGCGCGGGATTCGATCGATTGACGGAAACCGATTCTGCATATTCAGATCCGGAAGCAGCCACCACGCGCTCCGTCTGGCGACACTGGGAAGCGACTTGAACGTGCTTTGCAGAACCAGACCTCTGCAGCCGTCTTCCGCAGCCAGTTGGATGGCAACCGCGCCACCAAGCGATCGGCCCATCAGGATGATGTCCTGCTCCGAAACTCCCATTCGATCCGCAAGCCATCTTCTCGCCGCCCGAGCATCCGCGACGATACCCTCTTCGGATGGCGTACCCGTGCTGCGACCAAAGCCTCGATAGTCGAATACCAGGACTGACAACTGATGCTTTCGCTGCAGTTCCACGGCAACCGGCCCCCAGCTCCTGACGCTTCCTCCGTTGCCGTGGCAGTACAACAGGACTCCGCGCGGACGATCCGCTTCGACGAACCAGCCGTTCAGTCTGACGCCCGTATCACCGTCGATCCAAACTTCTTCGACGCGCGCCGGCAGCTTTTCTAAACCAGTGTCGGGCAGCGTTTCCGGTTGGTAGACGAGTGCCTGTTCCAGCTGGTGAAGTGGCGAGTACGATCCCAGCGACGCACAACCGGACGACAGCAGAAGCAGCAACACCGATGCGGTTCTGGGCATGAGTTCAGCCTCCCGTGAGGCAACAGGCGCGAGCCGATCAGGGCAAACGGCGAAAAAAAACCTGCCGCCGTTCCTTTGCAACCGTACCTATCGCATCGGAAGCGGATTTGTCCGACGATCTCGCAAGTCAGGCATCTCGGAACGATCCTGGAAACAGTGAAGACACGTCAAGCACAGCTTGCGCGGTCGGCAGCGCGGGACCGGCGATGAAATACGCCCGTGGTTCCCTTGTGGCGGTCTGTATTCTCCGGTTAGTCCTGATAAAAACCGGATGTCTACGGACGTATCAGCTAGAATCAGCCAGAGGCGTGTTTCCATGACGATTGCCAGAGAATTGACCCGTTCTGCAGATTCCGCCGGTCCGGGCGAGTTGTCAAATTCGACGGAAGGCGGCCAGCCGCCGGATTTCGCTCGGCTGCTGCCCGAGTTTCAGCGGCTGTGCGACACCATCGCGCGGTTGAGGGCTCCGGGCGGCTGTCCGTGGGATCGGCAGCAGACGATGGCCACCATCAAGCCGTACACGCTGGAAGAAACGTACGAACTTCTGGAAGCCATCGACGCCGACGACAACGACGCCATTCAGGAAGAACTTGGCGACGTGCTGCTGCAGGTGGTGCTGGATTCTCAGATTGCCGCTGATGAACGACGGTTCGATCTGGTCGACGTTGTGACACAGATCGCCGACAAGATGATTCGCCGTCATCCGCATGTCTTTGGTAACGAAAATGCCGAGACGACCGACGACGTCAAACAGCACTGGCGAACGGTCAAGGCCGCGGAAAAGCAGCATCGCAAATCCTGTCTGGACGGCATTCCGGCTGCGCTGCCGCAGTTGGCGCGGGCGGCGCGGATCGCGGCGCGCGCGGCTTCCGTGGGCTACGACTTTCCCGATCGACACATGCTGTTTGACAAGCTGAACGAAGAACTCAGCGAGTTCGCTCACGAACTTTTCGACGGCGGGCAGATCCCGCACGTTCCGGCCGGCATCGAGCCGCCGGTCGTGCCCGACGAACATATTCCCTGCGATCGAAAGCGGGAAAAGGTCGAAGGCGAATTGGGAGACGTGTTGTTTGTGCTGGCCAATATCGCTCGCCGCTGGGGCATCAATCCGGAAGAAGCGCTGCGGAAAAGCAATGCGAAGTTTTCCCGCCGGTTTCAGGCGATTGAAGCGGCAATGAAAGCAGCCGGCAAGTCCATGGAAGACGCCACGCTGGCGGAGATGGAAGACGCCTACCAGAAAGCGAAGGCTCTGGAGTCCCGATAGATTCGGAATCGGATGCCGCCGGCCCTCCGGTTAAGAAACACGAATCACCGGCGGTCGGATGCGGGAGCTGCTCCGGCGGCGCAGATGTGTTCCACCGTCGCGGCGAATCGTTTGACGGCCTGCATCTGAGCTTCCAGCCGTTCCATCGTGAATTGCGTACCGTGAACGATTTCCATCCGGCGAATCAGGTGGCGATAGTCGCTGGTTTCGGCGGCCGGGACGGTCAGGTCGAGTGCATTGCCGCGGACCATGCGCAGGCAGTCGATGAGTTCCCGGAGAAACACATAGGCGTCAACGGCGGCCTTGTGTTCGGCCGACGAAATCAGCTCAGCGGTTAGCGCGGCCTGCAGGGCTCGCAGCGTATTCGATGTGCGCAATTCCGGCCGAGCGCGACCGAACGTCAGTTGCAGCGCCTGCACCGCGTATTCCAGATCGACCAGCCCGCCTTCGCTGAGCTTTGCGTTGACGGTTCCTCCCCGCACAAGCTGCCGCGTCTGTCGTTCTCGCATTCCGCGCATCGCGTCGAAGTCGAAGGCCGGGAAACCGTAGATCGCGGCGGCACACCGATCGGCGACCGTTTGCGAGAAACGGTCTTCCGCCGGCAGGCACCGCAGTTTGACCAGAGCCTGCCGTTCAAAGGGCCACGCGTCTCCTTCCGGCGCGTAGTACTGACAGAATTCGTCCAGTTGCACGGCGGCGGAACCGGCCTGACCGTACGGTCGCATCCGGAGGTCGATCTGAAAAATGCCGGCGCGGCGAGCGACGATGATTTCCGTGACGCGCTTCATCAGCCGTTCGAAGAATGTTGCGGCCGACACGGAATTGTCGCCGGACGTCCGGCCGTGTTCGGAATAGATCAGAAGGACTTCGATATCCGAAGCGAAGCCCATTTCCACGCCACCGAATTTTCCCAGAGCCGCCAGACAGAAATCACAGTTGTTGCCCCCGGTTGTCCGCGGCGTTCCGTGCCTGGCGACAAGTTCGTCTCGCGCCAGCGTCACGGCCGCCGACACGACAACCTCGGCCAGCTCCGTGACCTCTTCGGAAAACGCACCGAACGGTCGGCAGTGGCCCAGCACATGACGCAGATCGATTCGAAACAGGTGCCGATCCTTGAACGTGTTCAACGTCTCCGCCGGCGACTGCGATGTCTTCAGCCGTTCGGCAAGTTCATCGGCGAGCATATCGCGGCTTAACGGTCTGCGGAGTTCATCGGTGTTGGCCAGCAGCGGAAACAGATCGGAATGGTGTCCCTGCAGAAAATCGTCCCACAGAAAACGGCTCATTCCCAGCACGCGACCGACGGCTCGCAGCACGCGCGGCTGGTACAGCGAGGCCACGTCATCGGAATTGTCCGAATCGGCCAGCAGCTTCTGCAGCAGATCACGAAACTTCAGCAATGCGAATGCCGGGTCGCTGTTGGACGGAAGCCAGTGCGTGAACTGCATGATCAGCGTGACGGCGGTTCGCAGTTCTTCCAGCCGCTTTGGTCCCTGAACAGGGCTGCCGTCAACCTCGGTGACATGCAGCACGTCGCGCACCTGGTCGCGGTTCGTTTCGATCTCCGCTCGACGAATTCTGAAGCGGCAGATTGCCAGGGCGTTCGACAGTTCGAACAGAAACCCGAAGATGTCATGTCCGGCGATTTCGATAATCGTGTGGCCGCCGGGCTGCCGTTCATGCATGGAAACCTTCACGTCGGCGGCCGGCGGCGCGGCCGTCGTTGCAGCGCCGGACGACAGCGCACGAACTCGCCCGCAGAACGCTTCCAGCAGTTCTTCGCGAATGCCGTCCATTTCGCCGGACTGCTGTCGAATCAGCAACTCCGACAGCCGGGACTCCAGCCGTTCGGCCAGGGGCTTTCGGCAGCCGGACCGTTCTTTTTCGGACAATCGCACCTGCAGGACTGCCAAGAACCGTTCGGGAGGAATTCGAAGACCGCTGCCGCTTTGCACCACACCGCTGCATACTTCTCCACGGCGAATGTCGACCGCTTCGGCAAACAGCACGCCACAGACCATTGACAGCAGTCCGGTGACGTCGTGACAGCACACGACCAGTCCTGTTGTTCCCTCGCCGGAATCCGCGTCGGCCGGTACCGCGGCGACGCGAATCCGCCTGCCCTGCTGCAGATCGGCAAACATCCGGTCGACCAGAGCCTGCCGCGCCGCGGGAATCTGCCCGCCGCCGTGTTCCTCCGGACTGAGTTCCGTGCCCGTCGCCGCTGGCGGTGATCCGGGTTGCTGCCGAATGAGAGGCCGCGAATTTTCCGGCCGGTCGACTGGCTGAAAGTGGTTCTCAAAAACCGATCGAACGGCCCTGCGGTGCTCACCGAAACGATTCAGCAGCGTTGTTCCGTCGGGATAGTCGAGTCGCCGCGCCAGCCATTCGCGCTGTTCGGTCTGCGCTGGAAGCTGGTGAGTCTGTTGGTTGTGCAGCAACTGCAGCGCGTGTTCCACGGCTCGGAGAAAGATGTAGCCTTCCCGTAGTTGTCGGTAGACGGCCGCATCGATCAGCCCGCCTTCCGTCAGCCGAACCAGTGCGTCGAGCGTATTCGGCGACAGCAGCTCCGGATGCCGATGACCGTGAATCAACTGCAGCGACTGGACGAAGAATTCGATGTCGCGAATCGAGCCGGCTCCGAGTTTCACTTCCGTATTGAGCCTGCCGGAACGCTGCAGATCGATTTCGATGCGTTCCTTCATGGTCTGAATACTATTGCGGACCTGTTCCGGTGACGCGGTGAAAAGCTGCGGCGCGATCGTTTTCAGCAGCCGGGTTCCGGGTTCCGGATTGCCGGCCACGACGCGGGCTTTCAGCAGAGCCTGACGTTCCCAAAGCTGAGCGTCCTCAAGCAGGTAACGATGAAACGCTTCCGGCGTACTGACCAGAGGACCGGCGACTCCCCAGGGTCTCAGCCGAAGATCGACGCGATACAGAAAACCGGTCGGAAGGTTGCCGGCCAGTCCGTCCACCATCGACCGTGCGATCTTCTGCGCAGTGCCGGAATCGCTGTCTCCGATCAGCACCAGGTCGATGTCCGAGCTGTAGTTCAGTTCCTCGCCGCCGTGTTTTCCCAGTGCCAGTACGCTGAACGGTGAGGCTGCGACGTTGTGCTGTTCGCAGGCCAGCCGCAGACACACCTGAACCATCGCGTCGGCCAGCAGCGAAATCTGCAGCGTGACGACCTTCAGATCCAGCAGTCCGAAGGCATCGCAGACTCCGATGCGCAGCAGTTCCGACTTCTGATACCGCCTCAGTTCTGACAGTCGGGCAATCAGCGTCGGCTGGTCGGCGATGGCGGCATCGGCTTCTTCCAGAAACTGTTCGCGAGGCTTCATGTCGGCGGTGCGCTGCCGCGACGCGAGCGATTCCAGTGCCGCCGGGTCGGCCAGCAGAATCTGCGTCAGGAACGGGCTTCCGCAGGCCAGCCGCGACAACAGATCCAGTGATCGCGGCGACCTTTCAAACAGCAGCAGCGGATTCTGCGGCGGCCGGGCGTTTCGAACGAACTGGTCCAGCGTGTTGAGCACGATTTCGGGATGAGGAGCCTCCGACAGAATTCGTTTCAGCGTCCTGAACCATGCCGGAACAGTCCGCTGCTGCGAATCGACCGGCTTGCGGCGTCCGGCATCAGACGCGACCCTCAGCCGCATCAGACACTTCACGGCGGCGTCCGGCCTGGCAAATCCCGCAGCAGCCATCAGCCGGCAGTTCGGCGCGAATTCTGACTCAATCAGATTGTGAAACGGCGGCAGCATGCAACGCGTGAACTCGAACGGGCGGTTCGTTTTTCTTCCCCGTATCGTAGGTTATGCTGCGGCTGTTCCCACCAGGTTTTCGCTTCCGAAATCCAACCTGAAAACGCCTGTCGCGAGCGCCACTGCAATGAAAAATCTGCTGACCTGCCTGATTGCCGCCGTCACCGTGTCTTGTTCATTTGCCGATGAAGACGGCAACTGGGTCCGCATCAAGCTGGACGAACGATTCCGCTCCGAAGGTGTCGCCGCCGCCGATTTCAACAGGGACGGAACTCCCGACGTGATTGCCGGCGACGTCTGGTACGAAGCTCCGGCCGCCGATTCCGCAGATCACGCAAACGCTCAGAAGTGGAAGCTTCACGAAGTGCGTCAGCCGGGTGATTTCGTCGCCGGACAGGGTTACAGCAACAGCTTTGTGAATTTTGCCTGGGACTTTGATCACGATGGCTGGCAGGACGCGGTCATCATCGGTTTTCCCGGCGATCCCTTTCACTGGTACCGAAATCCCGGTGACTCCGACGTTCACTGGCAGGAATCCGTGATCTGGACCAGTGTCTGCAACGAATCACCGGACTTCGAAGATTTGAACGGCGACGGTGTGCCGGAGTTCATCCTGGGTTCTCAGCCGGAAGCACAGATCGGTCTGGTGACTGTTCCGCCCGCCGACGGCGTAAACGGGAAATTTCCCTTTCACGCCGTCAGCCTGCCGAGCGCTGAAGCCGCCGACAACCCCAACCGCGGTCTGGATAACGGCACGTTTAAGTACTACCACGGTCTGGGAGCCGGAGACATGAACGGCGACGGTCACACCGACATCGTCATTCCTCACGGCTGGTGGCAGTCGCCCGGCGATCTGAAGGAGTCGGGCACCTGGAAGTTTCACACGATTCGCATTCTGGTGGACGGAGCCGAACAGCCGCTGCCCCATTCGGCCAACATCTACGTCGACGATCTGGATCAGGACGGAGACGCCGATCTGTTTCTCAGTTCCGCGCATACCTACGGAGTCTGGTGGGCAGAAAACAACGGCGACGGACCGTGGACGCTGCATACCGTCGACAAGTCGTACTCGCAGACTCACGCGATGGAAACGGTCGACATCAACGGCGACGGGCAGCTTGATTACGTCACCGGCAAACGATTCTTCGCTCACAACGGTGCCGACCCCGGCGGACATGATCCGGTTGTGATGTACTGGTACGAAGTCAAGCGGACAAAAGGCCAGGCACCGTCCATCGCCGCTCACGAAATCGTCGCCGGGCGAGGAACCGGCGTCGGCACTCAGTTCGAAATTCACGACATGAACAATGACGGAAAGCCGGACATCGTGCTGTCCAACAAGAAAGGTGTAAACGTACTGCTGCAGAAATAGCGGAGCGACGTCGAGATCTGAAATCTCAAATCTCAGATCTCAGATCTCAGATCTCAAATCTCAGATCTCAAATCTCAAAACTGCATACTGACGACTGACGACTGACGACTGACCGCTGACCACTGCACACTCAGCTTCCCGTTTCTCGCTCATCCGACCCGTCGCACAAATCGCCCATCGTTCACGTGAACCTCGCCGGACTTAACGCCCCTCAGCGCGACGCTGTGACTACGCTTTCCGGGCCGCTGCTTGTGCTTGCGGGAGCGGGGACCGGGAAGACTCGCGTGATCACCTACCGCATGGCGAACCTGATCGCCAGCGGAATTCGGCCCGACCGCATTCTGTCGGTCACCTTCACGAACAAGGCCGCTCGCGAAATGCGCGCACGCGCGTTCGCGCTGATCGGCCGGCGACTGCAGCAGAAACCGACCGTGTCCACGTTTCACGCGTATTGCGTGCGGGTTCTGCGCGAAAACATCGATTCTCTGGGCTATCCGAAGGGCTTTGCGATCTACGACCGCGGCGATCAGGAATCGGCGGCCCGTACGGCTCTGCGGGAAATCCGGCTGGGCGACAAGGCCATGAAACCCGGTGATCTGCTGAACCGTGTCAGCCGCTGGAAGATGGCCGGTGTCACCGAAGACCAGGCCGGCGACTATGCGGAATCGGACTTCGACTTTCTGGCCGCCATGGGATATCGCAGATACCAGAAGCAACTGCGGTCAACGGGAGCCGTCGACTTCGACGACCTGCTGCTGCTGACTTCGCGGCTGTTTCGTGAACATCCGGATGTCCTGCAGAAGCACCAGTCGCGGTTCGATCATGTTCAGATTGACGAATACCAGGACACCAACGCCGTCCAGTTTGAACTTGTCGAAAGGCTTGTCGCCGCTCACGGCAATATCTGCGTTGTCGGCGACGATGACCAGTCCATCTACGGCTGGCGCGGCGCGGAGGTCGAACACATCCTGAACTTCGGCGGGCACTTCCCAGGCACGAAAACGGTTCGTCTGGAGAACAACTATCGCTGCACCGACCGCATCGTGGAAGTTGCCAATCGACTGGTGAAGCACAATCGCCACCGGCATGACAAGAAGCTGATTGCTCACAAGCACCAGGGTTCGCCGATTCGGATTCTTGCCTACAAGGATGAAACGGAAGAAGCGGAAAACGTCGTTCGGGAAATCGCCTACCTGATCAGCGAACTGGGAGTCCGGCCGAAGGATGTGGCGATTTTGTTTCGCACCAATGAGCAGCCGCGACTTTTCGAAACGGAACTGCGGCGGCTGAATGTTCCGTATCGGCTTGTCGGCGGTCAGTCATTCTTCGACCGAAAGGAAATCCGCGACGCTCTGGCCTACATGAAAGCGCTGGCGATGCCAAAGGATGAAGTGTCGCTGCTGCGCATCATCAACACGCCGGCTCGGGGCATCGGCGAAACCACCACCGAAAAGCTGATCGCTCTGGCCGTTTCGCGGGGCGAAAGCCTGTGGGACGTGCTGCCGGATGCCGTCGCGTCCGGAGCGATTCCTCAAAAGGCATCCGTCGCGCTGCGGGACTTTCGAATTCTGCTGGGACGCTACCAGGCAGCGATGCGCGATCAGCCGGCGAACATGGCGCAGATCGCTCGCCGGCTGCTGCAGGAAGTCAACTATGACGCCGAAATCGAACGACACTACAAGGACGAATCTCAGCAGGAAATTCGCAAGTCCGTGCTGCAGGACTTCGTCAATTCCATGGGGCAATATGTGGAACGCGAAGACAACCCGACTCTGGCCGGTTTCCTGGAAACCACTGCGCTGATGGACCGCGACGACGAAACGGATTCGGGAGAAAACCCCGACGTTGTGACTCTGATGACGCTGCATTCGGCCAAGGGACTGGAATTCCCGAGAGTCTACCTGGTCGGCATGGAAGAAGGGCTGCTGCCTCACAAACGCAGCGTCGAAAGCAATCTGGAAAAGGATATCGCGGAAGAACGCCGGCTGGCCTACGTTGGAGTCACGCGTGCGATGGACTACCTGACACTGACGCGCGCGAAGTCCCGCATGAAATGGGGCAAACGCCGCGATTCGAATTGTTCGCGATTCCTGTTCGAAATGCAGAAGGACCCCGGGACCGTCCTGCAGGAAGAACACGTGGGCGATGACGAAGAATCGCAGACACCGCCTTCGCCGCGTGAACCAATGACTATTCGAATTCCTCATGACAACGATGATCCGCCTTTTTGAGTCCGCCGGAAGGATGGCGATCATCTCGGTTCCGGTCGTTGTCAGTCCGTGCGATGCGGACGACCGACCGGGTTTCTGTCCCGGTTTTCCGACGCCATGAAGGAGGATTCTCGCGATGCCAAATCTGCCCAAAGCCGAACATCGGGAACTGACAACGGACTTCGGCACGGCTGTCGGAGCGTCCTATGCCTGGAACGGCGGACAATACTGCGCGATTCACACTTCACGCGGAGTCGTCGGCTGCGGCATCTACGATATTGAATGTGCCAACAAATTCGGAATGGCGTTCGCGATTGCGCGGGGGACTCCCGATCATCCGCTGCGCGAGCCGGAGGACCTTTACGAAGCACGTATCGTGGCCGTCAGCGGCGCCGCTGAACAATTGGGAATCGCGCCGGGAATGACGGGACTGGAAGCTCTGCGACGAATGCTGCAGGCGGATTCCGACCAATAGCGCATTCGCGCCTCCGGACTGCGCCAATCGCAACTCGGCGCGGTGATGGACGTGCTGCACGGACCCCGATAACCTGAACGGCAGACGACCGTCCGTGGAAGATTCCGGCGCCGTGACTTCTTCGATCGCGGCGGCGGCCGATTTGATTCAGCAGGAAAGGCGTTTCACCATGAAGAACGTGATAGTGGTCGCGGCGTTGCTGGCGGCTTCCGCGACGAGTCTCGCGGACGAATCGCCGGATGGCTTTCGTCCGCTGTTCAACGGAACGAATCTCGACGGCTGGGTTCTGGTTAATACACCGCCGCAGACCTGGTCGGTCGAAGACGGAATGCTGAAATGCACGGGGCGACCGATCGGAGAGATTCGCACGGAAAAGATGTATCAGAACTTCGTGCTGGAACTGGAATGGCGGCACATGGTTCCTCGCGGCAATGCGGGCGTGTTTATCTGGGCCGACGACATTACGGCTCGCGGCGTTCCGTTTCACCGCGGCATTGAAGTTCAGGTTCTGGAAAACGCCTACGGGCAGAGTCAGCACCATACGACTCACGGTGACATCTTCCCGATTCACGGAGCCACGATGACGCCCGACAACGGACGCGGCGGTTCGCGTGCATTCCCCACGGAAGAACGTTCCAAACCCAGCCCCGAATGGAACCACTACCGCATTACAGGAATCGACGGCACTCTGAAGCTGGAAGTCAACGGCCGGCAGGTCACCAGCGGGCGAGACTGCAGTCCTCGCAAAGGGTACATCTGTCTGGAATCGGAAGGCGGTGTTGTTGACTATCGCAACATCCGCATTCGGGAACTGCCTGGCGGCGACGTGCCGGCCGAACACGTGGCCATCGCCAATCGCGGCTATCGGTCGATCTATACGGGCCTGGATCTTTCCGGCTGGAAGACGGACGACGCGGATCACTGGAAATCCAGCGACTGGGTGTTGTCCTTCGACGGCACGGAAGGCGGCCCCGGCTCAACATTGAGCACGACGGCCGAATATCGGGACTTCGGATTCGTCGTCGATGTCAGGCTGAAGAAGCCGGACAGCGAAGCCGTGCTGTGGTTGCGCGACAACGATGACGGCGCTGTTCAGATCAGTCTCACCGACCAGAAGTCAGTCCGGGAACATTTGCAGGAAGCGGGTCAGTGGAACCGCCTTGAAGGGAGCATTGCGGGCGACCATCTGACGCTGACTGTCAACGGACACGACGTCGACTGCGGTGAAATCAGCGTTCCCCCGACCGCTTCGGGGTCTTTGTCTCTGAGCGCTTTCGGGCCGACGGAATTTGCCAACATCTACGTTCGAGAGTTGCCGGGAAAGCCATAGTCCATGTCATCGTCGAAGATCTCCATCGCCCTGCTGCTGTTGCTGCCGACAGGGTTCGCGTCCGCCGGAGACCGACCGAATGTGGTGATCGTGATCACCGACGATCAGGGGTACGGCGATCTGTCGTGTCACGGCAATCCGGTGTTGAAGACTCCGCACATTGACCGGCTGCATTCCGAATCGGTTCGTCTGGCGGACTATCACGTGGCTCCCACATGTTCGCCGACACGTTCGGCTTTTGTGACCGGGCACTGGACGAATCGCACGGGTGTCTGGCACACGATCATGGGCCGATCGATGCTTCGGGAAAACGAAGTCACGATGGGTCAGATCTTTGCAGACGCCGGCTACGCTACCGGAATGTTCGGCAAGTGGCATCTGGGCGACAATTATCCCTATCGGCCGGAGGATCGCGGCTTTGGTGAGGTCATGCGGCACGGTGGCGGCGGAGTCGGCCAGACACCCGATTTCTGGGACAACGCCTACTTCGACGGCAGCTACTGGCACAACGGAACGCCGCAACCCGTGACCGGTTTCTGCACCGATGTGTTCTTCGATTACGCGATGAAGTTCATGCGGGACTCAAAGGAACGGAACACGCCGTTTCTGGCGTATATCGCCACGAACGCTCCCCACGGTCCCATGCATTCGCCGGAAGACGCGAGCGAACGATACGCTCAGATTAAGGACGTCAGCCTGCGGAATTTCTTCGGCATGATTGCCAACATCGATGACAACGTCGGAAGGCTGCGTACGTTTCTGAACGAAGAGGGGCTGACGGAAAACACGATTTTCGTTTTCACAACCGACAACGGCAGTTCCTCCGGCTGGAAGCTGTTTAACGCGGGAATGAAAGACGGCAAGGGAAGCGAGTACGATGGCGGCCACCGCGTGCCGTTTTTCATTTTCTGGCCGGATGGGGAGCTGTCCGGTGGTCGCAACGTGCAGCCGATCACCGCTCATGTCGATGTATTGCCGACGCTGATGGAACTGTGCGACGTGGCGGTTCCGGACCGTATCCGGTTCGACGGACGCAGTATCGTTCCATTGCTGCGGGATGCTGCGGTCGACTGGCCCGACCGAATTCTGGTGACCGATTCTCAGCGAGTGAAGGATCCCGTCAAATGGCGAAAAAGTTCCGTCATGACATCGGACTGGCGGCTGGTCAACGGCCGGGAGCTGTATGAAATTAAGCTCGATCCCGGTCAGCAAAACGACGTCGCGTCCGGGCATCCGAATGTCGTCGAACGTCTGCGATCGTTCTATGACGCATGGTGGGACGAATTGCAGCCGACCTTCGCGGATGAAACGGCCATCCATCTGGGCCACCCGGCGGATAACCCCGCGCGGCTGACATCGCACGACTGGATCACGACCAGTTCCACGCCGTGGAATCAGGCTCACATCCGCCAGGGATTGAATGGCGAAGATAACACCGGATTCTGGAACGTGCAGATTGTCGAAGACGGCGACTACGAAATCCGCCTTCGCCGCTGGCCGGAGACGACCGGCGTGCCGATCGATGCACCGCTCGATCCGGGAGCCGACGTGCCGGGAGTCCGGCCCTACCGGGCAACGGCTGGCAAGGCGATTCCGGTTGTGAAGGCCACGCTGCGGATCGGCGACGTCTCAAAATCGGCGGTCGTTGAACCGGGAGCGGTGGAAGCGGTTTTCAATTTGCGCCTGCGAGCCGGAAAGACTCGACTGACGGCGACGTTTCTGACAGCTGATGAGCAGGTCTACGGAGCCTACTACGTGTACGTCGCCCGGAAATAGCGTCGTCGAACGTTACGCAATGACCGGTCGCATCCGGATTAGCTGCTTTCGCCGATGTGGTAGCGTTCCAACAGGCGGTACAGCTTTCGGCGATGGATCCCCAGCACTCGCGCGGCGCTGGCTTTGTTGCCGTTTTCGCGCTTCAGGATCTTGATGATGTGCGCCCGTTCCAGGTCTTCCAGTTTTGTGGAATGGCAGGCAGCGGCGATGTCGACCGGCTCCGAGGAACTGCTTTGCACGGCGGAATCGGGGCACGAGAAGATGATTTCCGACGGCAGATCATCGATTGTGATTTCGTTGCCTTCCGCCAGGATCTGTGCCCGTTCCAGAGCGTTCTTCAGTTGCCGCACGTTTCCGGGCCAGTGATAGGACACCAGTGCGTTCTTGGCTTCGTCGGTGATGGTCCAGTTGTCACCCAGGATTTGCCGGATCAGCAGCCAGACGTCACCTTCGCGGTTTCTCAGCGCAGGAAGTTCCAGCGACATGACGTTGATGCGATAGAACAGGTCTTCGCGAAAGCGGCCGGCGGCAACTTCGTCCGCCAGATTCCGGTTTGTCGCCGCGATCAGCCGGACGTTGACTTTTCGTTCCCGGTGTGATCCCACACGGCGAATGGAGCCGTCTTCCAGCGCCCGCAGCATCTTCGGCTGCAGGGCTCCCGGAAGTTCACCGATTTCGTCGATGAACAGTGTGCCGCCGTCCGCGACTTCAAACAGTCCGGCCCGGTCTTCGTTGGCTCCCGTGAATGCTCCCTTTCGGTGCCCAAACAGTTCACTCTCCACCAACTGTTCCGGCAAGGCCGCACAGTTGATCGTCACGAAGGGTCCGCTGGCCCGCTGACTTTGCTGCTGCAGAGCTCGCGCGACCAGTTCCTTACCGGTCCCGCTTTCACCCTGAATCAGGACCGGTTTGTCTGTGGGAGCAACACGTTCAATCAGCCGGAACACATCTCGCATGCGCGCCGATTCGCCGATGATCTTCACGCGCGGCTGAGACCTTTGGATGATCGCTTTCAGCTGCCGATTCTCTTTGTTGATGCGGCCCCGGTCCCAGGCCATGAAGCATCGCTGTTCAAGTTCGTCCAGGGGAAACGGCTTGGTCAGGTAGTCGCAGGCTCCCATTTTCATCGCACTGACTGCGGTGTCGATGGTTCCCTGCCCGGTCAGAATCATGACTTCTGTATCCGGCTGAGCCGTCTTCAGCCGATCGAGCACTTCAAGCCCCGTCATGCCGGGCATGTTCATGTCGACGATCGCGACGTCGAAGTGCTGGCGGTCGGCAATTTCCAGCGCCTGATGCCCGTTGGCCGCGGCGACGGCGTTGTGTCCCTTGCGCGTCATCCATCGTTCACAGGTATCGCGAAAGTCGTTGTCGTCTTCCACAATGAGCACGTCGATCGATTTTGAACCCGTGGTCATCGCACGTTCCGCCAACGCTTCCCGCAGTCAGTGAGCTTAAGCTTCATAGCCCGGTCACATCCCGACGAAATCCTCAGACACCGGCACCCGGCGGCCATTCGGCGTGCGCCATGCCGCACAGAGATGGGCCATTTCGCACACCCCAGGCATGATTTTCAGAATCGCAGGGATGCGCGACGGTCTCCGCAACCGTCTTAGCGAACGGCATTCCGACCGGCCGCTTTTCTGGGCAGAATCAATCGAATCCGGGCTCCGCCGTGTGCTCCGGTCGTGGCGGAAATGTGTCCGCGGTGGGCTTCGATGATGCGTTTGACGATCGCCATTCCCAGCCCGGTGCCCTTCTGCTTGGTGGTAAAAAACGGTTCGAACAGGCGGAGTGAAACGTCGTCGGTCAGGCCGCTTCCGCTGTCTTCGAAATCCAGACACACGGCGGGCTGGCCGTTTAGTTCCACGACTCGGCAGCGCACATCAATGCGACCGTGTCCGGAACAGGCGAAAATGGCGTTTTCCAGAATGTTGCGAAACACCTGTTCCATCCGATGCACGTCAAATTCGCACACCGCGTGCGCGCATTCGTGCTCTTCGTGGAGTTCGATCTTGAAGTCACCGGTGGCGGTCTTCAGGTTGTGCCATTCCTTCTGCCAGACCGAATTCAGGTCGCATTCCCGATACTCCAGTTGAATCGGCGCCGCGTAGCTTCGCACCTCTTCATAAAGCCGGTGCAGATCCTGCAGGGCCGTTTTGGTGCGCTGGGCCAGGTCAAGCTGTTCGGGCATGTCCTGAAGGTCAAGAGACAGCATGTCCAGGTGCGCCTGAGCGCGCTGCAGCGCGTTGCGGCTTTCGTGTGCCAGACCGGTGACCATCTGGCCGATGGCCGCCAGACGCTCCGACTGCAGCAGTTGCTGCTGGACCTGTTCGATGTCCGACAGGTCGCGGATGATGCCGGTGAAGTGCCGCTCGTCGTCCAGCGAAAACTTGCTGACCGACAGGTGGACAGGAAACTCCGAGCCGTCTTTTCGCCGAGCGACCACTTTTCGGCCGACGCCGATGATCTTCTCCTCGCCTGTCTGCAGGTACCTTTGAATGTACCCGTCATGTTCTGAACGGTACGGATCCGGCATCAGGACACTGACGTTCTGCCCGATCAATTCCTTCACGGTCAGGCCAAACAGCCGCTCAACCGCCTTGTTGGCGGCCTGGATAACTCCCCGTTCGTCAATCGTTATGATGGCGTCGGCTGCGGTATCGAATACGGCTTGAGCCCGTTCGGCCAGCCGCAGGTGCTGCCGGACAAATCTGTCGATCGGAATCACGGCAACGGTTACTCGCCGATCATGCTCGTCGGCCGCGGAATCGGCGGACACCTGCAGCAGAGCCCACGTGGCGTCGCGGCGGCTGCGCCCGACTCGCACTTCGCATTCGAACGACTGACCGTGGACCAGACACAACTTCCACCGGTGCTGCAGCGAATCGCGGTCCGCAGCAACAACCTGATCAAACAGACTGTCGCCGACACGAAACACCGACTCATCCAGCATCTCGCCGGGCCGCAGTTCGCAGTCGGACGCGGGAAACTGCCCGCCAAATGCAAAGTCCCGGATTGTTCCGTCCGGGCTGCAGATGATCTCAGTGAATCTGATTTCGCGATGGACAGAAGTTTCAGTGCTCATGGTTATGGTTCTGTTACTCAACACCTGAACGTCGCCGGTTGCCGGCCGGAACTGCGGCCCGTGTGACAGCATCACCAGACGAAATGTGATCCGCAAGCCAGCGAGCCGGAAAGATTTTCCGACGATGTGTCAGAACCGGAGTTCGTTTCATCGACTTGAGTCCGCCGCCCGTAATTCCCGGCTGTCACTGTCCGCGGCAGCCAGGTTTTTCGGCCCGAACATCAGCGTTCCGGCTGCAGCAGAGCTTTCATTTCCCGCACGGCACGTTCGAAGCCAACCATCACGGCATGACTGACGATACTGTGGCCGATGTTCAATTCGTGCAGATTTGCGATGGATGCGATTCGCCGGACGTTGCGATACGTCAGGCCGTGTCCCATGTTTAGCTGCAGCCCATGCTCCACAGCGAACCTTCCGGCTTCCGCCAACTTGTGAAACTCAGCGTCGGCGTCGCGAGCGGAAGCGGCGTCAGCGTAGGTTCCGGTATGCAGTTCGACGGCGTCGGCTCCCAATTCGACGGCGGTTTCCACATGCATCACGCTGGGATCAATAAACAGACTGACGCAGATGCCCCGGTTCCGCAGTTCGAGGACGCATTCACGCACGCGATCCCGGTGCGTGATGACATCCAGGCCGCCTTCGGTGGTGATTTCTTCCCGCTTTTCCGGCACCAGCGTCGCCTGCGCGGGAACAACATCCAGGGCGAACCTGATGATTTCCGGTTCAACCGCCATTTCCAGGTTCATGGGGACTCGCAGCATCTCCTTCAGCACGCGAACGTCGCGATCCTGAATGTGGCGCCGGTCTTCCCTGAGATGCACGGTGATGCTGTCCGCCCCGCCGAGTTCCGCCAGAACGGCCGCGTGAACCGGGTCCGGCTCGATGGTTCTGCGAGCCTGCCGGACGGTCGCGACGTGATCGATGTTGACTCCAAGTAACGGCATGGAAAGGGCTTTCGTCGTGTGAGATCAGGCGGCGGCGGAGTCACGCGGTTGTGATCCGGGGCGCCTCCACATTGGAATGTTGTTTGCTGGCCAGCTAAATTACCCAGCCTGCTGCCGAATCGGCAGAGAGTCGCTGCCTGAATTCGCACTTTTCCAACACTGACTCAGCGCCCGTCGTATGTTCGAATCCATGAATTCGACGGGGCGGTGGCAGTCGTGTCCGACCCAGTCCTTCCACTTTCAGCCAGTTTGAAACAGCGCCGATGAATTCCCCGTCTGAAGCCAAATCCGACGCGATGATTGAGGCGAAGGGTCTCAGCAAGTTTTACGGCGACTTTTCGGCCTGCCAGGACGTGACGTTTTCCGTTCCTCGCGGCCAGGTCTGTGCATTTCTGGGGCCGAACGGCGCGGGAAAAAGCACGACGATGAAAATGCTGGCGGGCTATCTGTCGCCCAGCCAGGGAGATGCTCGAATTGCCGGCTTCGACGTCGCCTCCGATCGAATCCGGGCCAGCGAGCACCTTGGGTACCTGCCCGAAAATGGTCCGCTGTATTCCGAAATGACTCCGGAAGGGATGCTGAAATATATCGGCGAAGTCCGCGGGCTGTCGCGCAGCCAATTGTCCGGCCGCATGGCGTGGGTTGCCGAAAAATGCTCACTGAGCGAAGTCTGGCGCAAGCCGATTTCCAAGCTGTCGCGCGGGTTTCGACAGCGAGTCGGTATGGCTCACGCGATGCTGCACGACCCCGACGTTTTGATTCTGGACGAACCGACCAGCGGACTGGACCCCAATCAGGTGCATGGTGTTCGCGACCTGATTACGGAACTGGCGAAGACCAAGACAATTCTGCTGTCGACACACATCCTGCAGGAAGTCAGAGCCGTCTGTGACCGCGTGATTCTGATCAACTCCGGCCGCATGGTCTTCGACGGTCCCACCAGCGACCTTGGATCAAGCGAAGTCGAAATGGAAGAGAAGTTCAAATCACTGACGGCGGCCTGACGGGAGCGATTGGCGGTTAGCAGTTAGCTGTCACCCGAACGCGCCGCTAATCGCCAGCCACTGTTTGTTAATCCCTGTTTACTGTTCCCCCAGCTCTGCCCAAGGACAAACCATGATTCGCGGCAACGTGATTCTGGCCGTAACCAAACGGAACTTTCGAAGCTACTTTTCCGGCGTTCTCGGCTATCTGTTTGTCATCGTGTTCTGCGTCGTCTGCGCGCGGATTGCCTTTAACGAGCTGTTCTTCGCTGCCAATCAGGCAAATCTGGAGCAGTTGAATCAGTGGTTCCCGTACTTGCTGCTGACGCTGGTGCCCGCCATCACCATGACGTGCTGGGCTGAGGAAAAGAAACTCGGAACCGACGAACTGCTGTTCACGCTGCCTGCAACCGATACCGAAGTCCTGCTGGGCAAGTATCTCGCGGTGCTCAGCGTTTACACGGTGGCGGTGCTGTTCTCGATCGTCAACGTCATGATTCTGGAATGGCTGGGTGATCCGGACGGCCGGACTCTGGCGTCTACCTACTTCGGATACTGGCTGGCGGGAGCCGCGCTGCTGAGTATCGGGATGCTGGCTTCGGCACTGACGTCCAATGCCACCGTGGCGTTTGTTCTGGGAAGTGTGTTCTGCAGCGTTCCGGTCTTCATCGGACGCACGACGGACGCGCTGGAATGGTTCCTTCAGTTGTTTGGCATCAAATGGAACCTGTACCAGATGCAGACAGCTCTGGAGGCCGTCAGTGTGCCCGGCCAGCTGCGGGACTTCACTCTGGGCGTCGTGTCGCTTTCGGGAGTCTGCTATTTCGTCCTGCTGACGATCCTGATGCTGTACCTGAACCTGGTCGTG
Organism: Planctomycetaceae bacterium; assembly: GCA_041398785.1. Taxonomy (NCBI): domain Bacteria; kingdom Pseudomonadati; phylum Planctomycetota; class Planctomycetia; order Planctomycetales; family Planctomycetaceae; species Planctomycetaceae bacterium. The sequence continues at coordinate 146,698 of JAWKUA010000015.1, forward strand.
ATCTCGAAACGCCGCTGGCACGCGTCACGAACGGTCACGATGGGCGGCCAGTTTGCCGTGCGGGCCATCTGCCTTGCCGTCACGTTCGTCAGTCTGCTGCTGGTGACGACGCTGTTTCCCGCGCGGGCCGATATGACGCTGGAACGGCTGTTTTCGCTGTCAGATTCGACGAAGGAAGCGCTGGATTCTCTGGACGCTAAGAATCCGATCACGATTCAGGCATTCGTCAGTCCTGAAGTCCCCCGCGATTACAGCGAAACTCGCCGACGACTGCTGGGACTGCTGCACGAATACGACCTGCGCGGCGGTGGCGCGCTGGAAGTTCGCGTCGTCGACGTCGAACCCTACAGCAACGAAGCCGAAGAAGCCCGCGGCCTGGGCATCAATCCGGTTCGCATTCAGTATCAGGAAGAAGGCCGGACCGAAGACAGCGATGTGTTCCTGGGAGCCGTCGTGCAGAGCACCACCGACAACGTGCTGATTCCGTTTTTCGGCAAAGGCCTGCCGATCGAATATGAACTGACCCGCTCGGTCCAGACCGTCGCTCAGGACAAGCGGCTGACGATCGGGGTGCTGCAGACCGATGCGGGAGTCATGGCGGAACCTGACAGCGGCGGTCGCGACTGGGAAATCGTGGCGGAGCTGAAAAAACAGTACGACGTCAAGTTCGTCAATCCGCTGCGCCGGATCGTCGTGGATAAGCCGGAAGGCGAAGACGCGGACAGTGCAGCGGACGACGAAGACGACGCAGAAAAACCGCCGGCCGAAGGGTTCGATGTACTGCTGGCCGTGATGCCTTCGACTCTGACTCAGCCGGAAATGGACAACTTCATGGAGTACGTCCAATCCGGAAAACCCGTTCTGATCTTTGACGACCCGTTCCCGACGTTCAACACGCAGTTGTGTCCGAAACTACCGAAGCCCAGCCCCGGCGGCATGTTCATGCAGCAGTCCCGCCCGGAACAAAAGGCGGACAACGGAGAACTGACGACGCTGATGAGACTGCTGGATGTGAAATGGGACAGCGGTCAGATTGCATTCGATGCGTCGAACCCCTTCAGCGAACTGTCCTATCTTCCGCCCACCTTCCTGTTTGTTTCCAACTCCGAAGAACGCGACCGTTCCTTCAATGAAGACAGTCCGATCACGTCACAGCTTCAGAATGTCGTGGAAATCTACGGAGGAACGCTGCAGGAACGTGATCGAAAGAAGGACCAGGACTTCATCCCGTTACTGCTGACCAACGGAAAGACGTCCGGGCTGCTGGCCTGGGATGAGTACGTCGACATGCAGTTTAATTTCATGTCCGGCGGACAGGTGGCAAGGCCCAAAGAAATCTCAAATTACGCCCGCTATGAAGATGACTTTGCCCATGTGCTGGCCGCCCACATCACGAATGACGGCGACGAAACTCCGCTGAATGTCGTCTTTTGCGGTGACGCCGACATGATCGGCGACCAGTTCTTCGTGCTGCGAAATCGTCAGTTCATCGACATCGAATTCGATAACGTGACCTTTGTCTTGAATGCCGTAGACGTTCTGGCGGGACATGAAGGTCTGATCGACCTGAGGTCCCGGCGAGCCGGACTGCGGACGCTGACCGAAGTCGAACGCCAGACTCGTGGCCTTCGCAATCAGCTCGCAAAGGAAGAAAAGGACGCCAACAATGCCATGGAAGATCGGCTGAAGGAAGCTCGCGAGGAACTGGAAAAGGAAATTGAGGAACTGCAAGAGCGCACCGACCTGGACGCGCGGGCCAGAGACCAGTTGATTCGTCAGAAGGAAGAAAACCTGAACCGGCAACTGGATCTGGATCGCGAAGAACTGGAAGCGGAGATGAACAACCGGGTTCGAAAGGTGGCCATCGACACGCGACAGAAGATCCGCCGGGTCGAAAGCCAGATCGGCATCGTGGCGTACGTCCTTCCCGCCGTCCTGCCGCTGTGCTTTGGAATGCTGTTTCTGGGACTGAGAAACCTGGCCGAACAGCAGTCCATCACACCTGATCGAAGACGCCGGTAGCACCGGAAGGGCAACCATGTTTCATCGCCGACAGTGACGATCAGGTCGGTGTGACCAGCAGCGCCACAGCAAAACCTCAGGGCAGAATCGCCCCGCAGTATTCCAGGGCAGAGATTCCAGTCCATCACCACGATATCAGCCACGTCAACCACGCCAATACAGGTTGAGCCATGAACGCCACTACTCGAACTCTGATCTTCGTCGCCGTCGCCACCGTTTCCGCGCTGGTTGCGGGGTCGGCGTGGTACGGTTCCAAACCCGGTGACCTGGAAGGATTTTCCGAAGTCGGGGAAGCGATCTTTCCAAAGTTTGATGATCCGCTGAAGGCAACGGCACTGACCGTTACGGACTTTGAAAAATCGACGAACGAAGTTCAGCAGTTCGCCGTCAAACAGAATGACGACCAGTTGTGGGTGATTCCGTCGCACCATAACTATCCGGCCGAAGCGGATGAACGGCTGGCTCGCACGGCCGCGTCACTGATCGGAGTAAAGAAAGTCGCCGTGCAGAGCCGCAGCAAGGACGACTGGAAGAGCTTCGGAGTCGCCGCGCCGGACACTCAAACGGCAACCGCCGACGAGCGCGGCACCAGAATCACGCTGCGCGACGCAAGCGGCAACGCTCTGGTCGATCTGATTGTCGGCCAGAAAGTGCCGAACCGCGACGGCTACTACTACGTGCGTGAACCGGAAAAGTCGACGACGTACGTGGCAAAGCTGTCGATTGATTTGTCCGCGAAGTTCAGTGACTGGATTGAGCCGGACCTGCTGAAAGTCAATTCCGGTGATTTTGTGGAAATCACCGTCGACAAGTACTCCATCGATGAACAGCGAGGCGTAATCGTTCCCGGCGAAAAACTGGACTTCGCAAAGGAAGACCTGAAGTCCACGGGAAAATGGACCCTGTCGGACCTGCAGCCGGATGAAGAACTCGTTTTGTCACCGATAACCGCGATCGCAAACAACCTGGACCAGTTGAAGATCGTCGGCGTCCGCCCGAAACCTGAAGGACTCAGCGACGACATGCGCGTCAATCCCGTGCTGCGTCAGATGCTGGAAGCCGAAATGCAGCGGCAGGGATTCTTTATCGCCGCGGATCGCCAGGGCAATGAAAGGCTGTATTCCAATGAAGGGGAACTCATCGCCGGAGTTTCGTCGGGTGTCCAATACACGCTGTACTTCGGCGAAATTGCCCGAGGCAGCGGCAAGGACATCGAAATCGGATTGACCGCCGAAACCGATGCAGAGGAAAAGTCAGCCGACTCCAAAGAAGAGAACAGCGCCGAAGACCCTTCCGCAGATGATGCAACCGCCGGTGCCGACAGTGATGATGAATCCGGCCCGCGCCGATATCTGCTGATCAAAGCCGAATTCAACGAAAAACTGCTCGGCGAAAAGCCACAGGCTCCCGTGATGCCCGACCGGCCGGCGATCCTGGATGAACCGGCCGGGGACGCTCCGTCCGACGCCGACGCAGAACCGGCAGCCGATGCGCCGCGCGAGACCGGAGACGCTCCCGGCAATGATGCCGACGCAGAAGACGAAGCGACCGAAAATTCCGGCGACGACGTTCCGGAGTCGGCAACGCAGGACGACGCCTGCAACCCGTTCACCGATCCACAGGACGACGAGACTCAGCAGGAAGCGGCCGAAGATGCGAAGGACGAAGCGGCCGACGCACCGGCCGGTGATGATACGGATTCGCCGGACACAGCCGCTGACGAACCCGACTCCACCGACGAAACTCAACCGTCGGCAGACGATGAAAAATCGCCCGAAAGTGACGAGCAACCCGAGGGCGACGATCCCGCGCCGACGACTCAGGACGACGCTCAGCCGTCCACCGAAACGACTCCCGATCCGGTACCGTCAGCAGACGAACAGCCTGCGGCACCGGATGCCGAACCCGCTGTCGCTGCGCCTGTAGTCGACCCGAAGCAGGCCGCCCAGGAAGCCTATGACAAGGCGATGGCCGAATATCAGGGCGCTCAGGCCGCCTATGAACGGGATCTGAAATCGTTCGAAAAGAAGATCGAAGACGGTAAGAAGAAAGCCGACGAGCTGTCCCGGCGATTCTCCGGCTGGTATTACGTGATCACCGCCGACAGCTTCGAAAAGTTCCGCGTCACGCGCACGGATGTCGTCAGCAAAAAGGTCGCGGAAGAAGCGAAGGACGGGGAGTGAAGGAGAGATCTCAAACTGCAGATTTCAGATTTCAAATCTCAAGTCGCAACTCTGCGGACTAACGTCGCGCAGCTCGCCTGGACGCCGAACACTGAACGTCGAACACTGAAACTATCCCATGCTTGTCAGCAAAAACTGGCTGGCGGACTACGTTCCGCTGAACATGCCGGTCGAAGAACTTACGCACCGGCTGACGATGTCCGGGCTGAATCTGGAAGAGTATTCCGCTGTCGACGACGATATTTCGATCGATCTGGAAGTCACCAGCAATCGACCGGATTGTCTTGGGCACATCGGCATCGCTCGGGAAGTTTCGGTACTGTTCGGCACCGAACTGAAGACTCCCGAAGCTCACGTCACATGCAGCGGCGCGGCTGCCTGCGACGCCACTTCGGTGAAGATTGAATGCCCTGATTTGTGCCACGAGTATCATGCTCGCGTGATTCGCGGCGTCAAGATCGGTCCCAGCCCGGACTGGCTGAAGAATCGGCTGGCGGCTGTGAACATCAACAGCGTCAACAACGTCGTTGATGTGACCAACTACGTGATGCTGGAATGCGGGCAGCCGCTGCACGCGTTCGATCTGGACCAACTCGGCGAAGGCCGCATTGTCGTTCGTCGAGCGGTTCCGGGTGAAAAGATCACGGCGATCGATCAGAAGGAATACCAACTGACCGACCAGATGTGCGTTATCGCCGATGCCTCGCGGGCCGTGGCCGTCGCGGGTGTGATGGGTGGTCTGGATACGGAGATCTCGGATTCAACCGTTAACGTGCTGATCGAGACCGCGTCGTTCGATCCGATTTCCGTGCGTGCCACCGCGCGAAACCTGAAGCTGCACAGTCCGTCATCGTTTCGCTTCGAACGGCGCGTGAACCGACGAAATCTGGACTGGGCTTCGCGCCGCTGCTGTGAATTGATTCTGCAGGTGGCCGGCGGCGAACTGCTGGGCGGCTCCGTGTCGGCCGGCGAACCTCTGCCGGCAGCCAGCGAACCTGTCACGCTGCGGTTTGCTCAGATCCGCCGCATCCTGGGCGTCGACATTCCGGTGGCGCGCTGCGTGGAGATTCTGAAAAGTCTCGGGCTGAAATGCCTGAGTCACGATGCCCCGCAGGCGGTGTTTGAACCGCCGAGCTGGCGTCTGGACCTTTCGCGCGAATGTGACCTGATCGAAGAAATCGCGCGCATCCACGGTTACGACAGCATTCCCGACGACGCCGATCTGCCGGTTGTCGCAACGACGAAAAGTACTCGCGAACATGTCGGCGATGCCGTTCGTCACCACCTGACCGCGTGCGGCTACTTTGAGGCTCTGACGCTGTCGTTCTGCAGCGAGGAACAGCAGCGGTTGTTCCGGCCGCATCCGGAAGCTCAGGCCGTTGCTGTCAGCCATTCAACGCGCAGCCACGAAAACCAGCTTCGGCAAAGCCTGATCCCCAGCCTGTTGCATTGCCGGCGCCAGAACGAACGTCACGGAACGCTGAACGCCGAATTGTTTGAAGTCGCGAAGGTCTATCTGTCTGCGTCGAAGGAGTTGCCGGAACGCCAGGCAGAACCGACGATGATCGGTCTGGTTTCCGGCGGCGATTTTCTGACGGTCAAGGGAATCGTGGAATCGCTGGTGCAGCGAATTGCCCCGTCAGCGACTGTCACGTCAGCACCCGTCGACCTCGCGGAATTCGCCAAAGGACGCGGCGCAGTGATCCTGCTGAACAGTCGCCACTTCGGATGGATCGGGGAACTTGATCAAGAGGTCGCCGATCGCGTCGACCTGCAGGATCCCGTGGCAGTTGCTGAACTGGATGCCGGTTTGCTGGAAGAACTGTTCGAACCGAAACGGACGTATTCGCCGCTGCCCCGGTTTCCGTCCGTGTCGCGGGATCTGAATTTCGTCATGCCCGAATCCGTTAGCTGGGCGGAATTGATCGCCGTCGTCACCAAAGCCGGAACGTCGCTGCTGCAGGATGTTTCCTTCAGCGGTCAGTATCGTGGTCAACAGATCGATGCCGGCCACAAGTCGTACGTCGTAACGTGCCGCTTCATGAGCCCCGATCGTACGCTGACGGCGGAAGAAGTCGATGCCGAAGTGAAGCAGATCGTGTCAGCCTGCGAAGGATCGCTCAATGCCCGACTGCGATAGGCGGCTACATACTGGCCGCGGCGGATCCCGATACTTTTCGCTCTTCTTACTCCCGCGAGCCAGAATACCTCAATTTGCCCCGCTCGCGGTATAATTCCGCCATGAAACGGACTCTGCTGAAATCGAAGATCCACCGAGCCACGGTGACGGAAGCCGATCTGCACTACGAAGGCAGTATCAGTATCGATTCCGACCTGATGGCTGCCGCCGACATCGTGGATTTTGAACAGGTCGACGTGCTGGATATCACCAACGGCAGCCGACTGACAACGTACGCCATTGCCGGCGAAGCGGGATCGGGAACCATCTGCCTGAACGGAGCGGCCGCGCGGCTGGTCAACGTCGGCGATCTGGTCATCATCGTCAGCTACGCCGAATACAGCGAAGTCGAACGAGCCTCTCACCAGCCGAAAATCGTCCTGGTGGATCAGGCCAACCGCCACGTCCGTCAGCTCATGAAATAGGCCGCTCGTCCCGGAACTCACTGCGCGCCCCGCAGCCGGTCGCACATCGGTGTCCGCCGCGCAGCCCCCAGTTCGCCGCGCCTGTAACGTGTCTTCGTATAAACTGCGGAAACACAAATTGCGACGACCGGCCATCAGCTCGGCGCGAATGCATGCAGGTCACGGAACAGGCAGACTTGGCCCAACGGCTGCTCAACGATGACGAGCACGTTCTGGAAGACATCCTGCGCGCATTCGGGCCGGTGATTCTGGCGGTGATGAGTCGCCGTTACGCGGACGTGCTGCGGGAAACCGACATCGAAGACGTGATATCAATCGGGCTGTTTCGGTTGTGGACACACCGCCGACGGTTCGACAGTCAGAAATCGTCGCTGAAGGTCTGGTACTTTCGGATCGTCGAAAACGCGGCTCGCGATGTTCTGAAGCACGGCTGGCACAAGGCTCGGCTGCTGGAAGTGAACACTGAGTTTGCTCTGACGGGAGCGGTGAACGCGTCGTCGAACGGTCACGGGGATCCGGCTGTGATCAGCCCGGTCGCCGCTGACAACCGCGATCTCACCCCGCTGCAGCTTGATCTGCGAGACATTGTGGCCGAACTGCCCGAATCACAGCGAACGATCATCCTGGCCGACGCGGCGTCGAAGGACGGAACCGCGTCGAGTCAGCACCTTGGCGAAGAATTGAACATCCCGGCTTCCACCGTGCGAGTCTACCGCAAGCGGGCACTCGACCGGATTCGAAAAGAATTGGCCGCACGAGGACACGATCCACCCTGGCGCGGACGCAGCGTATGACGGGACTCCGGTCTCGCCGTGAGACAGCGACGACAAGCGACGGGCCTGGAAAGCCTTCGTGCGGAAAACCGACGGGATCGGAGTCCCGTCGTACTGACGGCGACAGCCCTGGACGGCCGTCGTACCGACAGTGCGTGGAATCACCGGGGACTAATTCATTCCACTCGTCGTTTGACAGACGTCACGTTATGACCAACCCACACGAACACCTGCAGCGCCTTCTCAGCGAATCGCTTGGCCCGCGGTCGCGCGCGATGACGACATCGAGCGGCTGCTGGAATCTGAACCGGTCACGGAACTCACCGAAACACAGGTCGATCGCATTCTGCAGGACGTGCAGCAGTCAATAACGACCGACCGCACAACCCCCGCCGCGTCATTCCCGCGCAGGCGGGAACCCGGTGCCGCCGCTGGTTTCGAAGCTTCAACTCTCACACCCCCCGCACCGGAGATCACCATGAAACGCATTCCTGCCAGCGATCGCCGCGGAAATCCTCGCGGGGCGATCGCCTGTCTGCTGGTGTCCGCGCTGAGTCTGCTGTGTGTGCTGCTGGTAACTTCGGACGAATCTGTTCAGCAGCAGGACCGGCAAGCCCGGCGCGTGGCTGCTGCGGAATCCGATCGTCAGCAGATTCGGCGAGAATGGCTGACGGCGAAATTCGTGCCGGCGCCGGAAGTTCATCGCGTCGCCGTCGGGGACACCATCGAAACTTCACCGACCGAACGGCGTCGAGTGACTCTGCCGGACGGTTCGGTGCTGTATGTAAACACGGACGCATCCGTTAAGGTCTCTGCACCGCGGCAAGTCGAAGTGACTCGCGGCGAAGTCTTCGTCGAAGTGGTTCCGCAGTTCGATCAGACTGACGAGTCCGCTCAGTTCGAAGTCGTGACACCTGTGCGCACCGTCACGGCGCTTGGTACAAAGTTTTCCGTCGTTGCGTCGAACGATTCGACAGAAGTCCTGGTCACTCAGGGCAGCGTGCAGGTCAGCGATCTGGAATCGCCGATCATGGCCGGACAACTGCTCACATCTCGTTCCACGGCTCTGCCCTGGAACGCACCGCCGGGAGGCTCCGTCTCCGGTGCTTCGGACGCTGTGGAACGGACGGAACAAGAGACGGAGCCTTCCACGCAGCGCGTTCCAGGGCTGAGCCCTGGAACGAGGAATATTCTCGACTCTCAACTCTCAACTCTCAACTATCGCCTCACCGCCGCGCCGCGAGCTTCCGAGTCTCTCAACTGGACGCGCGAACTCATCACGGCCGCGGCCGGAACATTCGTGCCGGCCAGTGAGTACGCCGGCGGAGCGATCATTACCGTTGATCCGAACGGTCAGGAAACGAAGCTCAGCCTGCGCAAGTATCACGTCGATGTGCATATCGAAGATGGGTTCGCTCGCACGACGATTGACCACACTTACTTCAACCACACGTCGCAGCGGCTGGAAGGCACGTTTCATTTTCCGCTGCCGCCCGACGCGTCGTTGTCGCGGTTGGCGATGTACGTGAACGGCAAGCTGATGGAAGGCGGCATGGCCGAACGCCAGCACGCCCGCAACACGTTCGAACAGATCGTGTCGAAGATGAAAGACCCGGCGCTGCTGGAATGGGTCGACGGCAGCACGTTCAAGATGCGAGTCTTCCCGCTGGAAGCTCGCCAGGAAAAACGCATCGTCCTGAGTTACACGCAGCGGCTGCCCGCGGCGTACGGAAAACTGCACTACCGTTTTCCGGCCGGTCACAGCATGGACGTCGTGCGGGACTGGTCGACCGCGATTCGCGTGAAGGATGGAGCGAACATCGACTGGAACAGCCCGTCGCATAGGTTGGAATCTTCAACCGACGACGGCGACTTGTTGCTGGTAGGCGTTGAGCTGAACAGCACGATGGAACGGGATATCGTGCTGGAACTGGGTGGGGCCGTCGCGCTGCGCGACCCGTCATTCCCGCGCAGGCGGGAACCCAGCCGATCCGCACTGTTCCCGCCTGCGCGGGAATGACGGGGAAGATGGTGCGGTCTCCGCACTCCGTGGCCGCATGGACTCGCAGCGTTCACGACGATCACGAATACTCTCATGCTGAGATTCCGGCCGGATCTGCCGGTGAAAATGGAACGGCCGAAACGCAACTGGTCATTCTTTTCGAAGCGTCCGCCGATCGTGATCCGCTGCTGGCTCGCACTCAGATTGAGATCATTCGCACGCTGCTCGACAACGCCGAGCACGACGACACGTTCAGCGTGATTACGGCAAACACGAAAGCGACACCGCTGTCAGAGAAGTCACAACGCTGCACGGCAAAGAGCATCGCGACGGTTCTGCCGCAGCTTGAGGAAACACATCTCGTCGGAGCGTTGGACTTCCAGAAGGCGTTGGCGGCGTGTGAAGAGTTCGTGGCGTCGAAGCGGGAAAACGTCCTGGTTCACGTTGGTTCTGCGATTCCGGTACTCGGCGAACAGGATCAGTCGGCTCTGCTGAAGGCACTGCCGGAAAAAACTGCGTACGTCGGCGTCGGCGTCGGCCGGCGCTGGTCGCAGTCGTTCATGAAACAGGCGGCTTCAAAGACCGGCGGCTACTTCACTCAGATCAATCCGGACGAAGAAGTCGTCTGGCGCGCGTTTGAGCTGTCGTCGGTGCTGAATGCTCCAAGGCTGCTGGATGTCCGTGTAGGCGAGTCTCGCCGAGACTCAGCCACCGCGCGTGACACGTTCTCGAAGGAAACCGGTAACGCGACGCCGCTTGACGTGGCACGCGGTTCGTTGGAAGCAGGTCCAGGACAGTATGTCGAGTCCCGGCGCGACTCGACTACGGATCTCCGCTTCCTCAACTTCAGCGACACGATCGTTCACGGCGAAGAAGTCTGCGCGGTCGCTCGGCTGGCAAGAGATGGCGAGCTGCCCGATGAGGTGACGGTCACCGGACTGTTGAACGGTCGCCCGTGGCAGCAGACGCTTGTCGTTGAGGGTGTCGAGGAGCAGGCTGACTATCTGCCTCGCACGTGGGCGAAGCTGGAGATTGATCGGCTGGTCTCGGAAGGAGCGGCGGAGAACCAGGCCGCCATCATCGAACTCAGCAAGGCGATGTATGTGATGAGTCCCTTCACGTCGCTGCTGGTGCTTGAGAACGAAGAGATGTACACGCAGTACAACATCGATCGAGGCCGCAAGGATCACTGGGCGATGTATCCGTGCCCGGAAGAGATCCAGGTCGTTCATGAACCGTTCGGGGCGGGCAGCGAAACAACCGCCGAGGTGCCTCAGACGGAACTTCAGAAACTGCTGAGTTCCATTCAATCGCTGCCTCAGCCGCAGGTGGTTTCGTACCCAAACGTGTATGTGATCTTTGCAGACGGAACCCGGTCGTCAGTGGCAGCGACCGAGTTCGATAGTTTTGCGGGAGAGACACGTTTCGGACGAAATGGGCGGAATCTCAATGACCCGTTCGAACTGTCATCACGCGCCTACAGCTACTTCAACCTCGGAGACGTCGACGCCTATTTCGTATTCGACAACGATGTTGATTCGGATGGTCGCTTCATTGTAAATGGTGACCTGAACGGTAACGGAATTGTGCCGCCGGTCTTTCTGACTCCGAAGCTTCCTTCACCAAACGTTCTGTTCGGCACAAATGCAACGCGTCTGCTGCGAAGTCAGCTTGACGCGTCGCCGACAGGAGAGATCAACTTGTACATGCGCCTTCCCGAAGACGCCGGTCAACCCAATGCTGATGGATTTGGAAACGGCCTGTTTTTCTATGACCTGCCGTTGAGCTTTGGTGAATTCGAAACTGCCGGGACATCGCCGCAAGCTCGCACGTGGTTTGCCCGACCGGAAATCAGTGGCTGGCGGCAGATGGATGACGTGTTCGGGTACCGTTTGTTCGACAACTCAGGTTCTATGATGGTCGACGGTGTCGCTGAGGCAATACGGCACGATTTCCCCGCCCGAGCGTTTCGACCGCAAACTATCTGGTTAGAGGATCTTGACATTCAATTCCGACAGGGAGCCTTCGAAAACGTTGCGGAAGGACTCGCGAGAGTTGGCGAGAGTGTCGATCGACAACACTGGATCCTGGGCGGTGGGAATCGACGCTGGGAATATCTTCAGAACGACCCACTGAACACGTCCGTTGCGTTCTCGCTTGCGCCGTTTTATCCAAAGCAGCCGGTTCCGTCGGGCATGTCGCTGGTCGAGCGTGAACTGCTGGAAACGCCGCGTTTCGACTTTGGTTGGGGAACGCAGCAACTGAACTGGGATGACAGTACGTGGATGCTTCGGTTTGACGAGCAGTCGGTCATTGACGGATTCGACGGCCGCTTCAGAGTTCAGCAGGATCGTCTGCAAACGGTTGAAGAACTGATAGTTGGGCAAATCGAACTGCCGCGGCTTCTGTTGGGAGAAGAGGAACAACTCCTCGGACTGAGAGACGTGCGCCCGATCCGACTCCGGTCGGACGTGTCGGAGCGCATGATTCAGGAACTGCTGCAGGATCTTGTTGTCGATCATGATTTCCGCGGGACCACAACAGCTTCCGAGACGGGGACTGTTGCCGGTTCGATGGGCAACGCTCACCCGTGGTCCGTCGCTCCTGGACAGCGGCGTGAAGTCGGTGTTCAACTGCCGGCGTTCGCAGCGGTCTCGTATCCGGAATTCGGCAACGACCGACGATTCTTCGGCGACCTGATGAGTCACGCTCCGGGGTTGAACACGCTGCGTGCGGATGTGTTGGCGCTAATGGACGCAGGCGCGTCTCGCCGAGACTCAGCCGCCGCTGGCGACGCAGCCTCAAACCAGACAGAAAACGCGACGCCGGTTGACGTGGCAGGCGGTTTGGCGGCAGCAAGTTCAGGACAGAATGTCGAGTCTCGGCGAGACTCGACTACGACAGGCCACATCGACCCCACGGCCCGCGAACTCATCGATCGCGCTCGGTCGCTGGGCTGGGAACGAGTGACGCTGCCGGGTGACAACTCACTGACGGTTTTCGTCGACGGCACGGGGCGGCATGTTTATGAACGAACCGTTTCCGAAGGACTTCTCGAACAGGTGGTGTGCGACGGCGACACGTTGCTGCACTTCTACAACGAAATCGGCCTGGCCGCGAAGCGAGACTTTTCGAAGTTCCATCGCCGTGAAATCGAAGCACTGGTGCCGTGGCTGCTGCCGTCGGCGGACGAGCTTGCTCGTCACGCGGATGTCGTTGCGATTGATGAACGGACGGTGGCGGTGTCAGCGAGGATCGCGGAGCGAGAAGCGAGCAACGAGGAGAATGTAGGCGAGTCTCGCCGAGACTCAGCCAGCGATCGATACTCTGCCGCAAATCAGACAGGCACCGAGTCGCCGGGTGGTGCTGTGGGCGGGGCTGACGCAGCGAGTGCCAGAGCGCATGTCGAGTCTCGCCGAGACTCGACTACGAGTGTCGAACTTCGCCTCGTTTTCGGCGACGTCGGGCGGCTCATGGAACGCCGACTGGTCGTTCAACCTTCCGGCGAGATTCTGCTGGCGATCCGATATGAGGAAAACGGCACCGTCGATGTCATCAACGCCGAGGGCAACGTCATCGCTTCCGTCGAACTCAAGCGCGAACGCTGCGATGCTCCGGATCTGACACCGGAACTCGATGACGTCGTCGTGCTGCCGCTGCCGATCCGGTCGGGCGAGCACGTGCTGGCGCAGAGTGAACAGGAAGCAGCGAACAGCAAACAGGAATCGGAAGACTTCGCGAACTGGTCCGAAGAACGTGCGTTGGCGCTGGTGCTGGCGGACAGTGCGGCGGGCAACGGAGAACGAGTCGTCGAAGTCATTCGCGAGCGATTCTTTGATCAGGGCGACAAACGGGACGGCCTGTACGTGCTGCTCAGCCGGTTTCCGAATCTGCTGGTGAAGACCGAGGCGGTCGAGGGAACGGACGGGCAGACTCGCGAAGTCAACCTGCTGCCGTCGCCAGAGGGTTCGCCGCTGCGGCAGTTTGTTCGGCAGTGGATTCGCTGGCAGCAGGACAATTCGGATGCCACCGAATTTGCAATCGAAGGGCCGGAAGACGGCTTCGTGCAGCGGCTGGCGACGGCTCGCAACCTGTACCTGCGGTGGAAGTCGGGTCAGGCGACGCAGGACCGCACGGACGCTCAGGTGCAGGTCGAACTGGACCGCATGCTGAATTTCGTCGGTGGCTGTCGCACCGATGCGATGGGCTGGACTTTGTTGAGCGTTGTGGAAAAGAATCTGGCTCACAACAAGTTCGGAGCCGATTTCGCCGCCGGGGCGGAACGGTTCGAAGGCAGTCGCGTGTTGGGCTGGATCGCTCGCCAGGAACGCTGCCGCACGCTGTTTCAAGCCGGAAAGATGAAGAAGGCTCGGCGGCTGTACGGCGAACTTCTGACTTCGACGGCACGCACCGGAACACTGCCGCGGATTGAGCCGGAGATGCGGCAGTTGTTTATCGGTGCCGCGAACAGCGCCCGCGGCTCGTCGGGAGCCTCGCCCTCCCGAATGGGCGACGGCAACGCCGCATGGTCGAAGCTGACGACGGAACTCGGCGAGATCCTGCTGCCGAAACGCAGCGGCTCCGCGGCAGTGTCGCCCTCCCAACCATCGGTCACTCTGCCGCGAACGGCTTTCCTGCTGTCGGTGCAGCTTCGGCAGCTTGGCGACATCGAAACAGCAGATGCTCTGCTGGATCGTGTGCTCGGGCAGCTCGACGCGAAGCGACGGCCGGACGTCGCTCTGCTGGCGGTTGAGCAACTCCGGCAGCTTGGTCGATCGGGAGCGGACCGGTTGTTGTCGTCGGTGATGGAACTTGAACCGCTGCAGAATTCTTCGGCGCTGTGGCGGTACTCGTCACGCGTGGCGGATGCCGCCGGCAACAGGCAACTTGCGCTGCAGCGGCTGGAGCATGCCATTCAGATCGACTTCGAGAACCGGCCGGATGTCATCAACCTGGAATCACTGCGAGCAGACTACGCCGATTTGCTGAATCGGTTTGAAGCCGTGCTGGACGCGTCGTCCACGCTCGACCTTCCGCCGCCGCAGGATCTTGTGCTGCGAATCGTGCGGGCTGCCGATCAGTGGCGTTCGATCGATGACGACGACACGGTGTGCTGCCATACGACCGCTCGACTGCTGACGAAGCTGAACCGTGACGACATGGCGTGGGACTACCTGACGACACCGCTGGCCGGCAGTTCGGGCGAATCGAGTCCGTGGCGAAATCTGGCACAGACTCTGACTCAGCAGAACCAGGTGGCTCTGGCCGACATCGCCTGGACGCGAGCGTTCGAATTTGAACGCACGAATCCGGAACTGCTGCTCAGTCATGCTCAGATGCTGATCGACAGCGGCCGCGCGGGGGACGGAACGCGACTGCTGCGGAAAATCGTCGACGGAGACTGGCAACCGAGGTTCCGGTCGACAGTGGACGAAGCTCGAAACCGGCTGAGGCGGTAACGCGTGAGATCCACGGACACGTCGGCGTGTGGCGCCATTTTTCGAATCGTGTGAATTCGCCATCGCACTTCCGGCCCGGCGGGCTACGGTTGCCGCAAGAGCCTTCATGACCTGTCGCAGCCCGGTGATTCGATGGCCGAAGGTATTCATTTGCGGCGAATCGCGGTAGCATATCGGCTTGTGGGAATACACGGGGTCGCTGCCGATTCCTCACGTGAAGTGGCCGGCATCGACTGCAGCGGGCTTGCCCGTGTTCCTCCTCCGCTTGCCGATCGATTCTTTACGAAAGGTTGCCGCCATGAGCCGTCACGTCACGAAGTCGCCCGTTTCTCGTCGCGAATTTGTTCAGGTACTGGGAGCCGGAGCCGCACTTGCCACCTGCGGCGGAAATCTGATGGCGGGAATGTTCGCCGGACCAACGCCGTCGTCAGCGGCGGAAACGGTCGTGAAGGAGTTTTACGATTCCCTGTCGGAGGCGCAGCGCGGCAAGATCTGTTTCGGTTTCGATCATGATCTGCGCAAGAAGATCAACGCGAACTGGCTGATCACCGATCTGGAAATCGGCAGTGACTTCTACAGCGACAAACAGCGAGCGATGATCGGTGAGATCGTGAAGGGGCTTACCAGCGAAGATGGCTTCAAGACAGTAGAACTGCAGACGCTGGATGACAACGGCGGGCTTGACCAGTACAGCGTCGCTGTCTTCGGAAAGCCGGGCGACGGCGATTTCGAATTTGAACTGACCGGTCGCCACCTGACGCTGCGGGCCGACGGAAACAGCGTGGAAAAAGCCGCTTTCGGCGGCGGCATCGTATACGGCCACGGTGAAGAAGGCGATCCGTCAAAGAATCTCTACTTCGCTCAGACCCGGCAGGCCAACGAGGTCTTTCAGGCTCTGGACACCGACCAGCGGTCCGCAGCGCTGCTGAAGAAGGCTCCGGCTGAAGCCGCCGTGCAGATCCAGGGCGATGGCGGCGCGTTTCCGGGCATCAGCGTGGGTGACCTGAAGGACGATCAAAAGCAACTGGTCGAAAAAACGCTGGCCGTCCTGCTGGCTCCCTATCGCCAGGAAGACATCGATGAAGTGATGCAGATCGTGAAGGATTCCGGCGGAGTCGAAAAGCTGCACATGGCGTTCTATCAGCAGGACGATCTGCAGAACGACGGCACGTGGGACATCTGGCGAGTCGAAGGGCCCGCGTTCGTCTGGCATTTCCGCGGTGCTCCGCACGTGCATGCCTATATCAATATCGGACAGGCGAAGGCCGTGTAGACCCGCACCGGTTGTGATTCACAGTCTGTTCCATTAACCCGATAGTTCGGGTCAGGCGGCCCTGCGGTCGCCTGGCCCGTCGGTCTCGGGTTCATCGATGTTGTCGGCCGTTGCCGGGCGATTCAAGGATGCGGATTCCCAGCCATCACAACCGGCGAAGTTCGCTGGATGCGGAAACGATGACGCCGATGATCGACGTTGTCTTTCTGCTGCTGGTCTTTTTCGTCTGCGCCTCTATCGGCCAGACGCCGGATGCCTTGCTGCCGGCCGAATTGCGCGCTGGAGTGACCGATTCCAAAGTGGAGATCGCCGAACCGGACCCGGACGAATGGAAGTCGCCGGAGGTCATGATTCGTCTGCGGGCTCCGGATGGCGCGGGAAGAGTCGGGATCGAAGTGAACGACCGGATCGTTTCCGGGCCTGGAGAACTGACCGCGACGCTGGCCCGACTGGCTGACCTGGATCGACGGTCCCGCATCATTCTGGACGTCGACGACGCCGTCCCGACGCAGCAGTTCATCGCCGTGTACGACCTCTGCCAGAGCCTGTCGTTTGAGGTGATTTCGTTCGCCGTTCGCCGATGACGCCTTCCCAAAAGCGGGAACGAATCTCGGTTGATTCGACCAGTCGGCGGAAGTCAACGCAGTGTTGCGAAAGCCGATTGGCGTTGGTTGCAGTCGACTTTTGCTTTTGTCATAGTTCCCGACCGTTGTCGTCTGACCCGCTTTGAGCCCACATCAGGTTCACCATGGCAGTAGCCCGGCGTGTGCGGACGAACCGCCGGTGGTTTTGGAAATGAATCTCACATTTGCCGCAAATACTCTCGTCGGTTTCTTCGAGAGCCTGAACGTTGAATCGCTGCCCGAGGGCTGGGCGTTTGTCGCTGCGGCGGTGCTTCACGCGGCGTTGCTGTTTGCAGTATTTTCGCTGTGTCCGTTCTTCTTCATCTGGCTGGAACGGAAGGTTTCCGGGCGCATTCAGGACCGGCTTGGACCGACCCGTGTGGGAGGCAAATTCGGCTGGCTGCAGTCGCTGGCCGACGGAATCAAGCTGATTCAAAAAGAGGACCTGTGCCCTCCCGCCGCTGACTCCCTGCTGTTTCGGTCGGCTCCGTATATTGTCTGTGTGGCGTCGTTCGCGGCCTTTGCCGTGCTTCCGTTCAGCCACGGCTGGGTCGCCGTCGCAGCGGACTGCGGGCTGTTCATTCTTGTGGCGATCCTGTCTCTGGAAGTGTTCGGCATCATCATGGCCGGATACTCCAGTGGCTCCAAGTGGTCGCTGTTTGGCGGAATGCGGGAAGCCGCCCAGATGGTCAGCTACGAGATCCCGCTGGCGATCTGCGCTTTGGTCCCGATCGTTGCTGCTGGTTCGCTGAATCTTGGTGAAATCGGTGACATGCAGTCTGGCGGGTTTCAAAACTGGTTTGTGTTTCACGACCCGTTTACGTTTATCGCCTTCTTTGTGTACTTCACCGTGGCAACGGCCAGTTGCAAGCGAGCACCCTTTGACCTTGCTGAAGCGGAAAGCGAACTGGTTGGCGGCTTCCATACGGAATACAGCGGCATGAGATGGTCGTTCTTCTTCATGGGAGAATATGCCAGCATGTTTGTTGTTTGCGGCGTCGCATCCGTGATCTTTCTGGGCGGCTGGGCAACCGGAATCCCGCATTTGGACGCAATGCTGTCAGGCGCGCGGGCGACGAGTGCCGGTGCTGATAGTGTCGGCAGTGCGTGGGTCGTTGGGTACCTGGCCAATGTTCTTGGGGCCTTCGTGTTTGCGACCAAGGCCGGGTTGCTGGTGTTTGTGCAGATCTGGCTTCGCTGGACGCTTCCTCGCCTGCGAATCGATCAGGTGATGACCACGTGTCTGAAATACCTGATTCCGATCAGTTGCTTTCTGTTTCTGGGGGCGATTGTCTGGCCGCTGATGCTTCGAGTCGGCATGCAGCGGACAACGCTTGCTGATCCGCTCGGGGATCGGCTGGCAGTCAGTGTTGAGGCGGCTCGCGCGGCAATCACTGGTGTTGGTCAGGCGCCGGCTCCTGTATCCGGAATTGCTCCCGCGGATCCTCACGGTGCTCCCGTGGATCCTCACGATGCTCCCGATGTGGATTCGGGGCATTCCGCCGGTGGGCACAGTACGGTCCCGTCGGTCGGAGTCGGGCTGACGATGCGGGAGGCTGTTCAATGAATGCGGAATCGCTGCTGTTTACCGTATTCGCCGTTGCCACCTGCATTGGTGCGGTGGCGGTTGTTGTCAGCCAAAGCGTCGCTCGTATGGCGTTCTGGCTGGTGATTGCGCTGGGCAGCACGGCGGCACTCTTCTTTCTTGTTGACGCTGACTTCGTGGGCGCGACGCAGCTTTTGATTTACGTCGGCGGAACTCTTGTCCTGCTGGTGTTTGGCGTGATGCTGACGGCCAGTGGTCCGTATTTGAAAATTGTTACGTCTCCCGGCGAAACGGTTGTCGCCGGGCTGGTTGGGTTGTTGTTTCTGTTTGTTGTTTTTTCATCACTCAGCGGCGTCGACTGGGCCGGTACAAAGAACCGTGTTCTGGCGTCGTCTGGTCGATCGGGCGAAGTTCAGGAATTTCAGGGCGGCTCGGAAGGAAACACTCTGCGGCCACTGGGGCTTAGTCTGCTCGGTGCGCGGCCGGAGCTGGATCTGGGAGGCGGATCGAAATCTCTGAGTACCGGATATTTGTTGCCGTTCGAAATCGCCTCCGTTCACTTGCTGGTTGTGCTGATCGGTGCCGCATACCTGGCACGAGCAAAGCGACGGCGGGATGCCGCGTCCGGCTGACCGTTTGTCTGAAGAGTCACAGGGGGAGCCGCAGGGCGGGGCTGGTGCCGGGAAGATGTGCGGCAATTTCGAAAGTCGTGGCATCCGGTCGGCGATTGTCCCTTTTTCAGGCCTTCTCAATGGTTATTTCCGCTGAGCGAGTGCTGGCGGAATTGAGTTTGCCGGGCTGCTGCGGTCCGGGCTGTTTCTGATCACCTTAAGCACCCACCGGGGGCCGCCAGGTATGCAACCCGACCTCACATCTTATCTGCTGGTTGGAGCCGTGCTGTTTGTCTGTGGCGTGGTTTGTATGGCCACCAAGCGCAATGGCATCGGCGTACTGATGGGGGTTGAGCTGGTGTTGAACGGCGCGAATGTCAACTTTGTTGCGTTCTCGAAGTACACGGCACTGGGGCTGGATGGTCAGGTCTTTTCTCTGTTCGTGATCGTGCTTGCGGCAGCCGAAGCGGCGGTTGCGTTAGCGATTGCTCTGAACTTCTACAACAATCACCTGACGATCGATGTGGACCGAGGCAACAAGCTGAAGGGCTGATCCCCGCGCTGAATGAGTATTGATTCCGTTCTTTGAAACTGGTTACGAAATCCCGGAAAAGCAATGGTCGGCGAAACGCTGAAATGGCTGCTGATGATCGCGTGGCTGCTGCCCCTGGTTGGGTTTGCGGTTGAGATATTCGGCGGCTATTGGGGATCTCGTCACAGCAAAGCTGCGGCGCTGCTGGCGGTGTTCTGCATAGGAGCCGGGTTCGTGTGCAGTGCCTCTGCTCTGTTGATCTGGGGCAACGCGAATCACGCCTGGGGTGAAGGTGGCTGGCTTTCTCATGATGAGCATGGCGGCGCTCACGACAGCGATGATCACGAAAACGGTGACGGCCATGGCGGCGATGGGCATCATCACGAAGAAGCGCCGCATGAACACGTTTCGGTTCGGCCGGAATCGCCTGCGATCCTGACGGTTGCTCAGGCGGAAGGTGAGTCGTCGGATTCCGATGCCCATGAGTCGGAAGGTACCGGCGGCAAAGGCCGGACTGTCTACTCAGGAACGATCTACCGGCTGGCGACGTTTGGCAGCCTGGAAGTCTCCATTGATTACTACATCGACAGCCTGACGCTGGTGATGTTTACGATGGTGACCCTGATTGCAACCTGCATTCACGTGTTTGCGATGGGTTACATGAGTGATGAGCTGACCGACGAATACGTCGATCATTCGGCTCATACGTCTGACGGTAAGCACGTGCATCGGCCGGGTCGCTTCTACCGGTTCTTTGCCTTTCTGTCGCTGTTCAGTTTTTCGATGCTTGGCCTGGTGCTGGCGGGCAACATTTTTCAGGTGTTTGTGTTCTGGGAGCTGGTCGGGATCTGCAGCTACCTACTGATCGGTTTCTACACCGAACGAAAAACCGCCAGCAATGCCGCCAATAAAGCGTTCATTATGAACCGCGTCGGCGACTTTGGTTTTCTGATCGGACTGATGGTGCTGTGGACGTTCTTCGGCACGTTTCGTTTCGGCGACACGATCGTCGATGGTGGAACGACGCAGCCGGGGCTGTTCAGCATGGCTCATCGCGGTGACGATGGGCAATTCCTGCGTGACGCGGAAACGGGCGACGTTCTGCTGACCGATGTCTCGGGAAATGCGCTGCAGGATGCAAGCGGTTCCAACCGGACAATCCCGTATTCACTCCTGATCGTCGCGGGGCTTGGCGTCTTCGGCGGATGTATCGGCAAGAGTGCACAGTTTCCGCTGCAAACCTGGCTGCCGGACGCGATGGAAGGCCCGACTCCTGTGTCCGCGCTGGTTCACTCGGCGACGATGGTTGCGGCAGGAGTCTATCTTGTCGGGCGATTCTTCCCGATGTTCGCTCAGGAAGTTCTGCTGGTCATCGCATATGTCGGTTGCATCACCCTGTTTCTGGCGGCGACCATTGCTGTCGTGGCGACGGACATCAAGAAGGTGCTGGCCTATTCCACGATCAGTCAGCTTGGCTACATGATGCTGGGACTGGGCGTGTTCGGCTGGGGAGCCGGGCTGTTCCACCTGATTACACACGCGTTTTTCAAATCGCTTATGTTCCTGTGTTCGGGCAGCGTGATTCATGGCTGTCATCACGAACAGGAAATGCCCAAAATGGGCGGGCTGCTGAAGAAGATGCCCGTCACAGCAATCACGATGCTGGTTGGGGTGATTGCAATCAGTGGACTGGCGATTCCGGGGACCTCGATTGCGTTTTCGGGGTTTCATTCGAAGGATGCCATCGTGGCCACGGCTCTGGCGTTCATTAAGGCCAATCCCGGACACTTCCTGCTGTTCTTTATCCCGCTGTTGACCGCCGGAATCACGGCGTTCTACATGTTCCGGCTGTGGTTCTACACGTTTGTCGGCAAGCCGCGAGACCAGCATATTTACGACCACGCCCATGAATCGCCGTGGGTGATGACAGGACCGTTGCTGGTGCTGTCAGTCTTTGCCGCTTTCTGTGCGATTGGCGGCGAACATGGCAAGCTGTTTCGTCTGTTGACCGGCGACGAGCCGGCACATGTTGCTGCGGGAATGGCGACGGCCGGGCTGGTCATGCCGGGACACATTGCTGTTCAGGCCGTCCATGACGATGCCGGAGCGTGGGCGCTGATCGCTGCCTTTGCGGGAACTTTGATGGCATTTGTGTTCTATGGGACAAATGCCGTGAACGTTGCGGAGATCAAGCGGCAGTTGTCCGGCGTTCATGGCTTCTTGGTCAACAAGTGGCATTTCGACGAACTGTATGATGCACTGTTCATGAAGCCTGCTCATGTGGTGGGGGCTTTCTGTGCGTGGATCGATCGCACGATTTTCGACGGAATCCTGCATGGGTCGGCCAAGGCGATGGTGCTCGTTTCGAAGTGGGACCGGTTGTTTGACGAAAAGCTGATCGACGGTTTCGTCAACATGCTGGCGGCTGCGACATTTTCGTTCGGGCGGTCTCTGAAGGTCATTCAGACCGGCAATCTTCGTCAATACGTGATGTTTATTGTTGTCGGCGTCGTTGCATTGTTTGCCGTCCTGTTCACAACGTTTCCGGGGTAGAGTCGGCTGGTGTCCGGCACCTGTCGCTCGACGCAATGTGAAATGCCGGCTCAACACCGGCAATTTGATGAAATCCCGCTGAGATCCGAAGACAACATTCAATCTGAGTCAGCTTTACGGCTGTAGGTCAACAATGAACCAAGCAACTCTACTTTCAGCCATTATCTTTCTGCCCGCCTTAGGTGCGCTGCTTTTGGCATTCTTTGACAAGCGGCACGTGGAAGTGATCCGAGGCTGGTCGCTGGGCGTTACAGTTGCGACCTTTGTGCTGACGGTCTTCCTGTGGTTTCAGTATGTCGCACTGCCGGACAAGTCGGGGATCGCGTTCGAAGTGAGTGCTAACTGGATTCCGACGTGGAATGTCTACTACCGACTTGGCGTTGACGGCATCAGCCTGCCGCTGGTTGTGCTGACCAGTTTCGTCAGCATGCTGGCGGCCGTTGCTTCGTGGAGCATTAACAAACAGCACAAGGGGTATTTCATCCTGTTTCTGCTGCTGGAAAGCGGAATGCTGGGCGTGTTTCTGTCGCTGGACTTCTTCCTGTTCTACGTGTTCTGGGAAGTCATGCTGCTGCCGATGTACTTCCTGATCGGCGTCTGGGGCGGACCACGCAAGGAATATGCGGCGATCAAGTTCTTTCTGTACACGCTGGCGGGCAGCGTGCTGATGCTGATCGCCATGCTGATGTTCTACTTCGGCAGCGGCGGCGGTGTTCACAGCTTTAATCTGATCGAACTGGCGAAAGCTGCAGCGGGCACAAGCGGTGAGGTGCGGACACTGCTGAGTCCCACAATGCAGGTCACAGCGTTCTGGCTGCTGTTCATCGGCTTCGCCATCAAGCTGCCCGCGTTTCCGGTGCATACCTGGCTTCCGGATGCTCACGTCGAGGCTCCGACTCCCATCAGCATGATTCTGGCGGGTGTGCTGCTGAAAATGGGTGGTTACGGGATCATTCGCATCGCGTTCCCGCTGTGTCCGTATGGAGCCCAGTACGCGGCATACGCAATGGTCGGCATCGGCGTCGTTAGTATCATTTACGGAGCTTTCGCTGCGCTGGCGCAGACGGACTTCAAGAGACTGGTGGCTTACAGTTCGGTCAGTCACATGGGTTATGTGCTGATCGGTGTTGCCGTCTGGAAGATCAGTGAAACAACGGGAGGCATCCAAAACAGCAATATGTGGCTGATGGGAATCAACGGAGC
Organism: Planctomycetaceae bacterium; assembly: GCA_041398785.1. Lineage (NCBI taxonomy): Bacteria > Pseudomonadati > Planctomycetota > Planctomycetia > Planctomycetales > Planctomycetaceae > Planctomycetaceae bacterium. The sequence goes on from JAWKUA010000015.1 coordinate 170,082, forward strand.
GATGTTTCAGATGATTGCTCACGGTGTCTCCTCCGCCGGCATGTTCTTTATGGTGGGCGTGATCTACGATCGCGTACACCATCGTGATCTGAACCAGTTCGGCGGGCTGATGGCAAAGATGCCGCTGTACAGCGGACTGGCGGCCGGCCTGTTCTTTGCCGGACTGGGGCTGCCCGGACTGTGCGGTTTCATCGGCGAAATCTTTGTTGTGCTGAGTGCCTGGAACTACAGTCCACTGCTGGCCATCGTCGCGGCCAGCGGTGTGATTCTGACGGCAGGCTACATTCTGTGGGCATTGCAGCGAGTCTATCTGGGACCGGAGTACCGGGGGCCTCATGCGGAAGCCATCACGCCGATCAACGGTCGTGAAGCGACTGTCGCCGCAGTGTTGCTGGCGTTTGCAATCATCCTGGGTGTCTATCCGCGACTGATGTTCGATGTGATGGAACCGTCAACCGCTCAGTTGGTCGAAACCATGCAACAGGGATATGAACGAGCGGCGAACACTCAGTTGCAGGCATCCCGTTAGGTGTTTCTCCGGATCCGCATCACCGGCGTGCATGCCGGACAATGCGACGTGCCGCTGCCTGGCATCTGAACCACAGGCCTTTACTCGGTAACAACGCGATGGCGTTCTCCCAGCTTCTTGAACAACTGATTCACGACACGACGGATTCCTCGCTGAGTTTCTTCAGCACGGAACTCTGGCTCAGCGGCACGATTGTGCTGATGCTCTTGTTCCGGCTGTTCAGTATTGACCGGTTTCTGCCTGCGTATGTCGTGGCGCTCGGCGGTGCGGTGGCCGCTGCCCTGGCGGCGTACTCACAGTCCGGCCACATTGCCGCCCAGCCGACGGAATTCTCTCAGCAGTTCTTCACGGGACTGCTGGTGCAGGATCTGTTCAGCGTCTATTTCAGGATCTTTCTTTCGTTGTTCCTGATCCTGACGATCGCCTTGACGGTACTGACCGGAATCCCGGACAACGAAGACGGCCCGGACTTCTATTCGCTGCTGTTTGGCGCCACGATCGGCATGATGCTGATGGCCAGCGCGAACAACCTGCTGATGCTGTTCCTGGCAGTCGAAATGGCCAGCGTTCCCAGTTATGTCATGGTCGGTTTTCTGAAGGGACGCAAGCCCAGCAGCGAAGCGGCTCTGAAGTACGTCGTCTACGGTGCCGGCGCGGCGGGCGTCATGCTGTATGGAATCAGCCTGGTCGCCGGTGTCCTGGGCACGGGTGACATGAGCCTTCTGAGCGACCGACTTCGCGTTGTCGCGGAGGGTGGCGTGGCCGGTCTGGCGGACGCCGAAGTGCGAGCCGTAACCCTGGGTGTCATGCTGGTCATGGTCGGGCTGGCCTTCAAGTTATCACTGGTACCATTTCATTTCTGGTGCCCGGATGCCTTTGAAGGAGCATCTGCGGAAGTCGGCGGCTTTCTTTCCGTGGCGTCAAAAGCAGGCGCATTCGGGTTGCTGGTGAGATTCTGCGTGTCGCTGTCCGGCAACCCGTCGACCGCGCATCTGATGACGGCATTTGGCATCGGCCTGGGAGTGATTGCCATCATCACAACCACGTTCGGAAACCTGGCCGCCTATTCGCAGAGTAACGTCAAGCGGCTGCTCGCTTATTCAACGATTGCACACGCGGGCTATATGCTGATGGCTGTTGCCGCGATGCTGATCATGCAGAACAGCGAACAGGCTCCGGCGCTGGGTGATGACATCAACAAAAGTATCGGGGCATTGCTGTATTACCTGGCGGTATATCTGTTCATGAATCTGGGTGCGTTTGCGATTGTGGCGCTGATCCGCAACTACACGTTCAGCGAAGAGATTGACAGCTATAAGGGGCTTGTGTCTCAAAGTCCGGTGCTTTGCATCTGCATGATGATCTGCATGTTCAGCCTTGTCGGCATGCCACCGTTTGGCGGGTTTGTCGGAAAACTGATGATTTTTGCGTCGCTCTACAAGGCGGGGGAACTGCACTGGTCGATGTATGTGGTTTTGGCCTTCGGCGGTCTGAATACCGTGTTCAGCCTGTTCTACTACCTGCGGGTCCTGAAGACGATGTTTCTGGATGAACGTCCGGCGGATGCTCGCAGAGTTCCGCTGCCGGCGGTGGAAGGTTCTTACGTGGTATTGCTGGCACTGTTTGTGTTGCTGCTGGGAATGGCACCGTGGCTGCCGGATGGTCTTAGCGCAATCGCCGGAGAAGCGGCCAATTCCGTCTTTCCGGCCGTGACGGCACGCGGTTTCTGAGGGTGACATGGCAAGCTCGCACAGTGAATCGATCTTGAACGGCGTCCTGATTCAGATGGCGCGCGGGTTTCTGCAGTATGTTGCGGAAAGCTGGCCATGGGTCGATGAAGCGCACGGGGCGGTCCGAGACGAAGTCGAAGTGCTGGCCGCCCGTCAGCGACAGGACGTCAGCCTGGTCGCAAATCTGCTGCTGGAACGCGAATGGCCGACGGATTTCGGTTCATTCCCGACAGAATACACGGACATGCACTTCATTTCGCTGCAGGCGATGCTGGACGGGCTCAAACACAGCCAGGGAGTGATTCAGGGTCGTCTGGACTCGGCCATGCGGACGCTGCGTGAGGCAGGCGATACCGAAGCGATAGAACTCCTGAACCAGGTGGCGATTCACGAAGGCGAAATCCGGAAAGCCCTCGGCGACGTGCAGCAGCAGTTTTCGGCGCCATCAGCGGCAACGTCGGCATCGGCGTAGAGACCGTGTCGCGGACGACCGTATCGCAGACCGTTCCGCGATTCAGCGTCGGATTGCCCTGTCGTTCATCACACGCGGTCGGTCCGTGCTTCCATCCGATCGGTCAGCCATGGGCACCGGTTCGGCAGATCCGATCGCGGCTTCAGGGACGTTCGTGAGCTGCTGGATCTCCCAAAATCGGCGACGAGCGGTTCCGGACGGTTGAAATCGGCGATTCCGCAGCGAACGATGGATGGGTTTCCCGTCGTCTCTCCCTTTCGTCGCGGCGCAGCGTTATCGTGTCACCGGTTAGCCAAGCTGTCATTTCGACCGATCCGGTTTCCCGTGATGGTGGCGTTACCGCGGAAGGTTCCTTCGCGGCTCTTTCCTATCTGACTGCCGAAAAGTGTTCGCTTTACCATGCCATCGTGGAAGTTTTTGCGGACGCAAAGGCCGGATTTCTGCTGCACCTGCGACCGGCTGAAGTCGCTTCGCGTTTGTCGCAGTTGAATATCGCTGCGGACGGAGGGACCGAAGGCGTCGAAGCCGCGCTGACCCAGTTGTGCCACTGGGGTGTGCTGGAGGCCTATAACGACAATGCGGATGTTGCCACGCTGGCGGACTTTCACCGGCGTCGGCTGCAGTATCAGTTGACGGCGGCGGGTGAGGCTGCTCAGGAAGCGGCGCAGCACTTTCTCAGCCGGCTGAATCGTCGCATTACGCTGGATGCCGCGGCGCTGGGGCGGATTCACGATCACCTGTCTCAGTTAAGTGTGCTTGTGGCGACCACGCCGATCGACGGCGAAAAGGCCTTTGGGACGCTGCGGCAGATTGTTGCCGACGTCGAAGACCTCACCACCCGGGCTCAGTCGTTTTTTCGCTGGCTGCACGAACAGACGGAATCACGCCGCAGTGACCTGGACGCGTTTCTGGAATACAAGGAACGGCTGATCGAATACCTGACGGAATTCGTCGGGGAACTGGTGACTCGCGGGGCTCGGATTGCCGACGTATTGAACACGCTGGCTCCGGCGTCGGACGCTTTGCTCGACGCGGTCACACTGGTCGAGACGCGAGGCAGCTACGACGCCGCCGATCCGACCGGTCGGGCGATGCGAACGGAAACGCTGTCACTCTGGCGAAAGCGCTGGCAGGGTCTGCGGCGGTGGTTTCTGGACGATGCTGCGACGCCGGCGCAATCGCGACAGTTGCAGATCGCCGCACGAGCCGCGATTCCGCGTGTGCTGGCGCTGGCTCAGCAGCAGCGGCTGCGGCAGGGTAATAAGAGCGACCGGGCGGCCGACTTTCGGGAACTGGCCACGTGGTTTGCCGAAGCGGAGGATGACCGTTCAGCGCATCGACTTTGGCGAGCGGCGTTCGGGCTTTCAGCGGCGCGGCATCTGACTGTCGATGTCGGCCGGCTGCAGGAAGAAGACGCGGATCCCACGTCTGCTGACACGCCCTGGGCGGACGCCCGACCGGTGGTGATCGATCCGCAACTGCGAAAGTCGGGGCGTCAGCGGACTGCCAGCGCGACTCGCGGCATCATCGACACCAGCGATGCCCGACGCGAACTGAAGCGTCGGCTCCAGCGGGAACGGCAGCAGGAGGCCGAGACACGACAGTATCTGGTGGCACTCGGTCGTCGCCGCTTTTCGGAAGCCGATTTTCTGCCCGCTGCGGCGTTTGCTCTGCTGATGGAACTGATCGGTGACGCCGTTGACAACCGTCGCGACCAGCCGGCGTCATTCGGTATTTCCAAAGACGGGCGGCTGAAGATGACGGTCGACTGGTCAGATGATGATGGCGACTCGGTGCACGACTTCGCGGCGACGATTGCCACGGAGGCAGGGCAGTTGAATTTGCGGGATGCGACGTTTGAAATTGAGCTGGTTGAAGGGAAGTGAAGTCGCGGATCTGAAATTTTAGATTTCAGATCTCTAATTTCAAATTTCAAATTTCAGAACTGAAGACTGAAACAGCATGCCGCGCCATTCGACAACTTCACGCCTTACGGCGCCTGAGCGACTGCGGGAAGAAGTCAACGCCCAGGTTGCGCAGGAACGGCGACAGGCGCTGCGAGCATTGCTGATGCGGCCGCTGCTTCCGGCTGGCGGAGAAACGGCGGACACCTATCGGCTGGTGCGGCGTCATCAGGAGCATCTGGCCACGTGGTTTGCTCACTGGCCGGGCTGGACGCTGCGAGTTCAGCCGGGGCTGGCTCGGCTGGAAAAGACGTCATCCAGCGACGATGACGCCACTCGCGGCGCCATCGATCCGATCAACCGGACGCCGCTGACTCGCCGCAGGTATGCACTGTTCTGTTTGACGATGTCCGTGCTGTGCGGGGAAGATCGGCAGACGACACTGCGGCAGGTTGCGGAACGTGTTGAAGCGACGGCGGCCACCAGCGCCAGACTCGCGGCAACCGGATTCGAACTGGATCTGCGAACTCAGCCGCATCGTCGCGACCTGGTTTGTGTCATGCGGCTGCTGAACGAACTTCAGATTCTGACTCGGCTGGACGGTGATGATTCGCTGTATCTGCGAGGCGACGGAGACTGCCTGTACCGGGTCGATCATGCCGTGCTGGGCGCCGCGCTAAGCGTTGCTCGCGGACCTTCGACGGTCGACGAAGATTCGCTGGACGATCGCATGGAAGCCATGCAGGCATCGGCCCGACCCGAAGGTGAGGAACCTCGCAGCCGCGAACTGCAGTATCGGCTGGTGCGGCGAATGCTGGACGATTCCGTCGTCTATCAGGACGATCTGAACGAACACGAAATCGAATATCTGCGATTTCAGCGAGTCCGTCTGGTAGGCGAAGTCGAAGAAGCGACCGGTCTGGCGGCGGAAGTTCGCCAGGAAGGTATCGCTCTCCTGGACGCTGACGGTGACCTGTCTGACTTCCGGTTGCCGGAACAGGGAACTCGCGGTCACGCCGTGCTGCTGGTGGCCGAATGGCTTGCGGAAAAGCGCCGCGACGGGTCTTCGGGAACGGTAACCATCGACGAACTTCGGCAGCACCTGACAGACCTGGCGACGGAACATGAAAGTCACTGGCGGAAGAACGTTTCGGGCGAAGACGGAGTGCAACTGCTGACGGACGACGTGGTGCGCGTGCTGGAATCGCTGCGGTTGATTCTGGTGCGCGGCCATCGCATTCAGCCGCTTCCGGCCATCGCGCGATATCGCCTGGCCGAACCGGAACCGGTCAGCAAGCTTCGCCAGCAGAGTCTGCTGTGAGATCGTCCGGGATCGAGAAGTCCATGGGGTTCCGCCGACAGACGACGGCTCACAACCTGTTCACCGGCCAACACCGTTTACGACCCGGCAATCGACGAAAGTGACGCACACTCCGGAACAATCTTCTTCCACGTCCGGCGGCCTGCTGTTCGATACGGAACAGCATGCTCAGTTGGTGGCCGCGCATCAGCATTCCGTCAACACGGACTTGCCGGATGATGTGAGTCCCGTTGAACGAATCCTGCGCAACGGTCTGCCCGTTGCCACGAAGGTTCGGTGGCAGCCGCTGCGCGTCGGGCTGGTGAATCTGTATTTGTTTCAGGACGAAGTGTTTCCGTTCGCGGATGGCCGGTTGCTGCTTCGCGGCGACAACGGGGCGGGCAAGAGTCGTGTGCTGGCGCTGACGCTGCCATTGCTGTTGGACGGACGCCTGCATCCCACGCGAGTCGAACCGGATCGTGATGCCAATCGGCAGGTGGCGTGGAATCTGCTGATGGATGAACATCAGGACCGCACCGGCTACACGTGGATCGAATTCGGCCGTCTCGACGACGACGGCCGGCAGCACTTTCTGACGCTGGGACTGGGGATGCGCGGCGTGCGGGGCCGCGGCATCACCGATCACTGGATGTTTGTGACGTCGCAGCGAGTTGGTCAGCAACTGTCACTGATCACGTCGGAAAAGCGGGTGCTGACAAAGCGGCTGCTGCAGGAGGCAGTGGGCGAACTCGGGCAGGTTTTTGAATCGTCGACGGACTATCGGCGAGCGGTGGACGAAGCACTGTTTCGCCTGAACGAGCGCTATGACGCACTCCAGGATTTGCTGCTGCAGTTGCGGCAGCCTCAGTTGGCAAAGAAGCTGGACCTGGACGGCCTGGAGAAGGCGCTGCGGGAAGCGATGCCGCCGATTTCTCCGACGCTGTTATCGGATGCGGCGGACGCGTTTCGGTCGCTGGATCAGGAACGGGAAACTCTGTTCGGCCTGCAGCAGTCGCGAAGTACCGTGCAGGAGTTTCTGAAGCCCTATCGGCGTCATTTGCGGCTGGGAATTCGTCGCGCCGCCGGTCGGCTGCGCACTCGCCACAGCCGCTTCGAACAGGCGGGCAAGGAGCTTCGAGACGCCGAACAGCAGAAGCAGCAGTCTGATGCGGAAGTCGCTCGTGTCACCGCCGAACTGGCGGCGCTGGCGGCAAGGCAAAAGGCGACGGCCGCCGCACTGCAGTCGCTGCGAGCGGACCCGGCAATGAAGCTTGCCGAACGTCTCAACACCGCTCGTCAGTTGCACGACTTCGCGACGGAAGCGATGACGACCGCGCGGTCCGCCGCTGATCGCGTCGCGCGGGAAATCAACGAAGCGCGACTTGAATCGGAGGCCGCCGATGAAGAAGCCAAACGGCTGATTGATCGAGCCACGAAATTCCACGAAGTCGCTGCTCGCGCGGCTGTTCCGCAAGTGCTGCAGCGGCTTCACGTCGAACGGTTTGAGAGCCTGCTGCCGGACACGTCGCTCGCCCGTGAAGGCAGCCAGGGCGGCGACGACTTGCAAGCGGATGTCGCCGGGACCGATCAGCGAGGACTTTCTGATTCCGGCGAGATTCCGTCGCGGGAAGCGATTGACGAAATCGAAACGCAGCTCACGGATCGCGTGGCTCACTGGCTGCGGACCGGGCAGCATCTGGCGGAACTGACCGAACGCGTCGACGTTGCGAGTGAAGCACTCAGGAGCGCTGTCCGGAGGCTCGATGACGCGCAGAACCGGCAACAGTCGGCCGCCGATCAGTTGGTGAATGCCCAAGCCGGTGTGGAGGCTGTTCGCGACACGTTGTGGATGGACATTGAACGCTGGCACACCGTCGCAGCGTCGCTCGGAGTGACAGTTCCGCATTTCGACGAACTCGAAGACCGCTGGAAGGACTGGGCAAGAACGCTGACCGGTCCTTCGCCGGCAGCCGCGGCAGCCGATTCCGGACTGCGAGTATTCTCTCAGGCCATCGCGGCCGAGCGATCGGCACTGCAGCAGCGAAGTGAGGACATCGACGCTGAACAGACAGTATTGAATGACGAGCAACAGCGGCTGCTGGATGGAGAGCCGATTCGCCCTGCTCCGCCGCTGACTCGCGATCCCGCCGTGCGCACGGGCCGCGCGGGAGCACCGCTGTGGGAATTGATTGACTTTGCGCCTTCCGTTCCGCATGACGAACGTTGCGGCTGGGAAGCGGCGCTGCAGGCGTCCGGATTGCTGGATGCCTGGCTGAACCCGGACGGTTCCGTCGTCGATGCCGGAACTCACGACACGATTCTGTCCATCACCGATGACGCGATTCCGGACCCGGATCGCCGGCTGACGCGAGTGCTGTCTCCGTCGGGCGACTGCCGTGCCCGCGACGTCGCGGCGGATGTTGTCACGGCCGTTCTGGATCGCGTTGGAGCCGGTGTCGATGGCGGTCGCGTGTGGGTGAATTCCACGGGGAACTGGCGGAACGGGCCATTGTCCGGATGCTGGTCGAAGCCGATTCCTCAATTCATCGGCAGCGACGTGCGAGCCGCCTATCGCGAACGCCGGCTGACGGACATCGCAGCGGAACTCACACGGCTGGTCACCGAATCGACGCGCATCGAAGCGCAGCTTGCCGAACTTCAGCAGCGGCAGGATCAGGCGGATCGTCATCGTGACGCGCTGCTGGACGATGGTTCGCTGCGAACCGCCGTGGCGCAGCGTGACGCGGCAGAACAACAGGTCAATGAAGCTCGGCATCACGTTCGCGAAGCCGCGGAACACGAACGCATCGTTCGCCGGCAGCGAGACGATGCGGCGGCGGTGCGAGATTCCACGGCTCGCGACGTCGGGCTGTCTGACTGGGCCGAAAAGCCGTCGGAGTTGCTGCTGCGGCTGGAAACGTATGGTTCGCAGCTTGCGAATGCCGTGGACGCCTGTCGGGCTGCGGTTTCGGCCATGGAACGGCTGCAGCGATGCCGCGATCACGAAGCTCGCAAGCAGACGGAACAGTCCGACCACATCGCTCAACTGCGACGAGCGGAACTGACCGAAGCGCAGCGGCGGTCGTCTCTGGAAGAACTGCAGCAAACGGTCGGCGCGGACGCGAAGGAGATTACTCAGCGCATCACCGACAGAGAAGCCGAACAGCGGCAGCTTGAATTGCAGCAGGAACAGTCAGGCAGCGCATTGCGCATCGCCGACAAGGCGGCGGCCGGTCTGGAAGTGAAACTGCGGAGTCTGACGGAACGTATTCAGCAGGAAGACATCTTTCGTCGGGACGCCGCGGAGGGATTGTCGGAACTTGTGAGATTGAAACTGCTGCCGTCGGCGGATGACCGGCTGGTCGACGTCATCACCGCTCCGGCATCACTGACCGCGGCCGTCGATCTGGCGCGGCAGATCGAGAAACTTTCGTGGAACGTTGCGGACATCGACAACGACGACGCGTGGAAGCGAAGTCAGACACAGATCTACAACGCTCTGGAACCGCTGAAGGGACGGCTGACGAGTTTCAACATGAACGCTGAACCGGAGTTCGTCGGCGAAAACCTGTGCTACGTGCTGATCCGGCATCAGGCCGCCGCGGTGACTCCCGACCAGCTTGTCAAACGGCTGGACGCGGAAGTTGAGGAACACGAACGCGTGCTGAGCGAAAACGAACGGCAGATTCTGGAAAAGCACCTGCTGGGGGAAGTCGCCGGGGAGATGCATGAACGCATGCAGCAGGCTCGCGAACTGGTCGAGTCAATGAACAGCGAAGTTTCGAATCGTCCGATGCGAACCGGCATGCAGATGCGGTTTCGCTGGGAAGTCGACAGCGAAGGCCCGGCCGGGCTGTCCGCCGCGTGCCAGGTTCTTTCGACGGCGTCAGCGACCTGGTCGGACGACGACCGCCGCGAGCTGGGCGACTTTCTTCAGCAGCAAATCGCCGTCAGCCGGGAACGCGAAGACGCGGGCAGTCGACAGGAACAACTGGCAACGGCCCTGGATTATCGGCGCTGGCACCGATTTCGCATCGATCGGCGAAGCGGCCCGGATCAGGACTGGAAGCCTCTGACCCGGCGCACCTACGGCAGCGGCAGCGGAGGCGAAAAAGCCATCGCGCTGACTCTGCCACAGGTCGCCGCCGCAGCCGCGTATTATCGAACCGCCGACCCGCTGGCTCCGCGGTTGATTCTGATGGACGAAGTGTTCGCGGGAATCAGTTCCAACAATCGGGCCGCATGTATGGAACTGCTGACCGCCTTTGAACTGGATGTCGTCATGACCAGTGAGTCAGAATGGGGCTGCTACAGCACGGTGCCGCAACTGGCGATCTGCCAGTTGACTCGAGTGCCGGACCTGGCGGCCATCGACAACACGGTGTTTGTGTGGAACGGCCGGGAATGCGTTGAGTCGCAGGGATGATGAACGGCGCGACGGTCGACCGGCGGCCGGTAAATCTCGACATCCATACGTGACCTGCCAGCTATCATCAGCCAATGTCCGATTCACTTGTCGACACACTTCGCCAGCCGCGTTTGTCAAGACTGCTGGATCGTCTGGCGCAGCGGCTGCGCTCTCACGGGGTGTTGCAGAATTCGATTACGCTTAGAAATGTGACACCGACCGAACGCTCGGCGCTGGAAGCGTTGACCGCACAGCCTTCGCGCGGAAGACACTTCACCGTCGATGTCGCGGAACTGGAATCGTTTCTGCTGAGTTCCGGCAGGTGTTTGTCGCTGGCGGAACTGGTTGAAGCCGCGGTCGGCGAATCTCTGCGCGATATTGCGCGGCGGAAGCAGTGCGATTCCGCGGCATGGAACGACGTGATCGACGGCGCGGCTCGGAGCGTGAAAGATCGCCAGAAGCTGTCCGAGTGGCTTCAGCAAAAAGGCCAGTCGGGTCACCTGAAGAAACTCGCGACCGATCCCGAAGCGGCCGCTCGGTTGGTCAGCGATGTTCTGCGTGTGACTGCTGAATTACCGAAGCCGATCGGCGACGCCGTGCCGCTGTCTGTCTTCGCCGCCGACACATGCGGCGACGCTCATGCGCTGGACTCCGGCACTTCCCTCGGGCGACTGGTCATCGGCGCCGCGGCGGCACTTGCGGGCGATGAACCACCGCGTTCCGCCGGAGAGCGGCGACGAGTCTGGGAAAGTGTCGGCATTGTTCCGGACGAAATGTCAGCGACGGTGCTGGTCTGGAACCTCCGCGCGGACGATGCGTCGCTGGTCGGCCAAACGCTGAATCGCCATGCCGACGCGGGGGAGCCATTGCGGCTGACGTTCGCTCAGCTTCGCCGGCATCCGGCGCGGGAGTTTCGCGTGCCGGCAGGCCGCAGCGTGTTCGTCTGCGAGAATCCCGCGGTCGTGGCCGCCGCCGCAGCCGAGTTGAAAACCGCAGGCGGCCCGCTGATCTGTGTGGACGGCCAGCCGAACCTGGCGGTGCTCCGGCTGTTGACGTTGCTTGCGGACAACGGGCAGCAACTTGTCTACCACGGCGACTTTGACTGGGGCGGTCTTCGCATCGCAAATTTCCTGATGAGACAGCTTCCGATTGAACCGTGGCGATATCGCGCCGATGACTATGTGCCGTCACCCGGCGGCCGCAAACTGAAGGGATCGCCTGTTGCGGCGGACTGGGACGCGGAACTCGGTCACCGGATGCAGGCGGCGGGAACGGCAGTGGACGAGGAGTCCGTGATTGCCGGACTGCTGGCGGACCTTCGCTGGTTGACGTGAAGGCTGCGTCCGTCATCTCGCCGCCACGGCGTCGGCCCGCCACGCGTCGTGTCTATGTCGCCGGCGGACGAGTGCGAAGGTGGTCAGGTTGCCGTTTGAGCGCGTTCTGCGATACTCAGTGCCGAACCGCTCATCGTCGCGGATTGCGGACGGAGAATGACCAAGTCACCTCGCTTCGGGATTTTGAACTTCGACAATGACTGACACAGACGTCGCCATCATTGGCGGAGGAATCATCGGGCTGGCGACCGCATGGCAGATCGGCGAACGGTCGCCGTCGACGAAAATCGTGCTGCTGGAGAAAGAAGATCGCGTGGCCGCCCATCAGACCGGCCGCAATTCCGGCGTGATTCATTCCGGCATTTATTACAAGCCCGGTTCGCTGCGAGCGAAGAACTGCCGCGAAGGCAAGCTGGCTCTGGAAGCCTTCTGCACGGCTCACGAAGTTGCCTGGAAGCAGACCGGAAAAGTGATCGTGGCCACTCGCGACGAACAGCTTCCGGCGCTGGAACGGATCTTCGAACGAGGCACACAGAACGGTGTGAAGTGCGAGATGATCGACGTCGCACGGCTGAAGGAACTGGAGCCTCACGTCGCCGGTATCAGGGCGATTCATGTGCCGGAAGCAGGGATCGTCGACTATCCGGGAGTCTGCCGGAAACTGGCGGAACTCATTCGTGCTCGGGGCGGAGAGATTCGATTCAACACGAAAGTCACAGCAATCCGCCAGTCGACCGACGCTGTGACCATCGATGCGAATGGCAGCACGTTGACGGCGTCTCAGGTCGTCAACTGCGCGGGGCTGCACAGCGACCGCGTGGCGCGGATGTCAGGCCAGTCACTGAAGGAACGCATCGTTCCGTTTCGCGGCGAATACTACGTTCTGAAGCCCGAAGCCGAATATCTGTGCAACACACTGATCTATCCGGTTCCCGACCCCAGCTTTCCGTTTCTGGGTGTGCATTTTACTCGCATGATTGAAGGCGGAGTGGAATGCGGACCCAACGCCGTGCTGGCGCTGGCGCGTGAAGGTTACACGTGGGGCACGATCAGTCTGAAGGATCTGGCTGAGTCGCTGACCTACCCGGGATTTCTGCGGCTGGCGCTGAAATACTGGAAGACGGGTCTGGGAGAAATTCACCGGTCACTGTCGAAATCGGCGTTCGTGAAGGCACTGCAGAAGCTGGTGCCGGAGATTCGTGCCGAACATCTGGAAACCGCGCCGTCCGGCGTGCGCGCCCAGTCGCTGGCGCCGGATGGAAATCTCGTCGACGATTTTCTCATTCTTCGGCAGGACCGCGTGCTGAACGTCTGCAACGCGCCTTCACCCGCCGCAACCGCGTCGCTGAACATCGGGAAATATGTCGTCGAACAGTTGAGCGTGTAACGCGCTGGTCATCGAGTTCAGAGACTTGAAATCCGAACGTCAGGCACACTCTCTCCTGCCTCCTACAAGCCGAACCTTATGACTTCAAAACGCAGACGAGTTCTGTTTCTGTGTACCGGAAATTCGTGCCGCAGCCAGATGGCAGAAGGGTTTCTGAGGCATCTGTTCGGCGATCGATTTGAGGCATTGTCCGCCGGAGCAAATCCGGCCGGTTATGTGCATCCGAAGGCCGTCGATGCGATGCGTGCCGCGGGGATCGACATCTCTCAGCAGGCCAGCAAGCACATCAAGGATTTCCTGCCGCCGCACGGAACACCGCCGGACCTGATCATCAGCGTTTGCGGTTCGGCGGAAAAAGAGTGCCCGGTATTTCCCGGAGCGGTTGAACGTCTGCACTGGCCGTTCGATGATCCGTTTCACGCCACCGGGACACCCGATGAACAGACGGCCGAATTTGGACGAGTCCGTGATGAAATCCGTGAGGCGATTCAGAACCACTTCGGGACTTAGAAGCTCTGCGAATTCCGGGTCCCGAGTCAGAAACAGCAAGCATCCAATCCCAGATCAGAATTCCGAAAGCCAGCCGATGACGTTCTCGACGCTGCCTCTGAGTTATTGCACCAACGTTCATCCCGGCCGAACCCTGGCGGAGGTCCTGGACGGTCTGAATCAGTACACGGCGACCGCACATCGAATGCTGGAACGTCCGATGGCGGCGGGACTGTGGCTGGCCAGCAGCGTCGTTTCCGAATTGCTGGAAGACCCGTCGCGACTGGATGTCCTGGGACAGACGTTGTGGCAGCATGACCTGGTCTGCTATTCGCTGAACGCTTTTCCGTTTGGCGACTTTCACGACGACCGCGTTAAGGAAATGGTCTATCTGCCGGACTGGAGCGAACGGCTCCGCGTTGACTACACACAGGGTTGTGCTCGTGTGCTGAGTCAACTGCTGCCTGAGGGAGGCGAAGGCAGCATTTCGACCGTGCCGCTGGGGGGCACGATGTTTCCAACAGAACCGGATTTTCATGCAGCATGTCTGAGCAACCTGATTCAGGTGGCTCGCTTCCTGCATGATCTGCATCAGGAAACCGGCCGGCTGATTCGGCTGGCGGTGGAACCGGAACCGCTGTGTCACATTTCCTCGATTCCGCAGGACGCCGTGCCGCTGTTCGCGATGCTGTTCGAACTGGCGGAAGTCAAGGGCCAGTTGGAGATGGTTCGCGAACACATCGGTTTGTGTTTCGACGTATGCCACCAGGCGGTGGAGTTCGAACACATTCCCCGGTCGATCGATCAGCTTGTGGATGCCGGCGTTCGCATTAATAAGGTGCATATCACCAACGCCGTGGAACTGACGGACCCCGCCGGTAACGTCGCCGGCCGCGAAGCGCTGCTGCGGTATGTCGAACAGCGCTATCTGCATCAGACGTATGCCCGGCTGCATGACGCTCGCATTGTGACTCGTCCGGACCTGCTTGCAGATGACATCAATCGCAGTCCGCCGGACGAATTCCTCAGCGCCGAAGCATGGCGGATTCACTTTCACGTGCCGGTGTTTGCGGAAACACTGGGGCCGCTGAAGACGACGCGGTCGGACCTGAAGGCGGCTCTGCGCCGGATCGCGGCGCTGGAATACTCTCCGCATCTGGAAGTCGAAACTTACACATGGCCGGTGATGCCCGGAGAAGCGAAGAGCGACGATCTGGCTTCCCGAATTGGTCGGGAACTCGCTTCCACGTATGAACTGCTGGAATCCATCGCTGGCCTTGCATGAACGGCGTGCGACGGGATCCCAGATCGAAAATCTGAAATCTCAGATCTCAAAACTGGACACTGAAAACCGAAACAAGAACCACGGCCCCCAACGTCTATGCCAGTCACCACTGCGGAACTCGAACAGGGAGTTATTCCGGCGCTGCCGAAGAACGCCGATGTCGGCATCGGCTGTGTCGGAGCCGGGTTCATCATGGCCGACTGTCATCTGGTTGCGTATCGGCAGCACGGGCTGAATCCGGTCGCGATTACGTCTCGAACGCGGGCGACTGCTGAGAGCGTTGCGGAGCGGCACGGCATCGGCACTGTCGGTGATTCTGTCGAAGACGTGGTCGCCCATCCGGATGTGCAGGTGCTCGACGTTGCCGTGCCTCCCGATTGCCAGCGGGACATCATTCGCCGGGCACTGGACAGCAAGGGTCAACTGAAGGCCATTCTGGCTCAGAAACCGCTGGGCACGTCGTTCGACCAGGCTCTGCAGATCGTGAAGATGTGCGAAGACGCGGGCGTGACCCTGGCGGTCAATCAAAACATGCGGTGGGATCATTCCGTGCGAGCGTGCCGGATGCTGCTGGAATCCGGCGATCTTGGCGAACCCGTGCTGGCAACGATCGACATGCGGGCGATTCCTCACTGGATGCCGTGGCAGCAGCGGCAGGGCTGGGTGACTCTGCGAATCATGAGCATCCATCATCTGGACACGTTCCGATATTGGTTTGGCAACCCGGATCGGATCTTCGCCAGCGTCCGGCCGGACCCACGGACGTCGAAGCTGTTTGATCACAGCGACGGGATTGCGCTGTCGATTCTGGATTACGATTCCGGACTGCGCGCCTCATCATGGGACGACGTCTGGGCCGGTCCCGCGCGGGAAGGCGCCGCTTCGGATATCGGAATTCGCTGGCGAGTCGAAGGGACGGAAGGAATGGCTGCGGGAACAATCGGCTGGCCTGGCTATCCGGCACGTGTTCCCAGCACCGTGAAGTTCACGCGCACAATGGACGGTGAAAGGTGGCACGAACCGAAATGGCAGGAAGCCTGGTTTCCCGACGCATTCATCGGGCCGATGGCCGATTTGCTGATTTCGCTGGAGACCGGCGGGGCTCCGATGTGCAGCGGTCGCGACAACCTGTGGACGATGGCGCTGGTCGACGCGGCGTACCGGTCCGTGCAGGAACACCGTGCCGTGTCACCGGCGGAGATCGTTGAATCCGCCCAGACGTGACCCCGCCGTGCGGAACGTCATTGCGAAGACGGCAGACGCGGAACTCGCCAGTGGTGGCCGTTTTCGGCCAGCATCCGATCGGCGGAATCGGGTCCCCAGGTACCGGCGTCATAGAAGTCCGGTGCTGCGGAACTGCCTTCCCACGCTGCCAGGACGGGATCGACGAATTGCCACGCCGCGTCGAGTTCGTCGCTGCGGGTAAACAGCGTCGAGTCACCTCGCGCGACGTCCAGCAGCAGGCGTTCATAAGCCTCCGGAAGATCGTGCGGAAAGTGGTCTTCGTAGTCGAAATCCATCACCACCGGTTCCACCTGATACTGCATGCCGGGGCGTTTGGTGGCGAATCTCAGGAAGATGGATTCCTTCGGCTGAATTCGCAGAACCAGTTGATTGGGGCGAGCTTCCACCAGGCTGCACAGGTCGCCATCGCATTCCACTGTGCTGAACAGATGCATGGGCGGCAGCTTGAACTGAATCACGATTTCGCTGACTCGTTCAGGCAACCGCTTGCCCGTGCGCAGGTAGAAGGGAACTCCGGCCCACCGCCAGTTGTCGATGCCTACTTTCATCGCCACATAGGTTTCGCGATTGGAGTGCGGGTTGACTCGATCTTCGCTGCGATAGGCGACCGCCGGTTTGCCGTCGACGCTGCCCGCGGCGTACTGGCCTCGCACCGTCCACGCATCCACACCGGCTGACGAACCGGGCCGCAGCGCCTGCAGTACCTTCAGTTTCTCGTCGCGAATTTCGCGAGCCTGAAACAACGCCGGCGGTTCCATCGCGACCAGACACAGAATCTGCAGCACGTGATTCTGCAGCACATCGCGCAGAGCTCCCGACGTGTCGTAGTAGCCGCCGCGACCGCCTTCCATGCCCAGATTTTCCGCGACCGTAATCTGCACGTTGTCCACATGATTGCGGTTCAGCAGCGGTTCAAAGATCGCGTTTCCGAAACGAAACAGCAGGATGTTCTGAACAGTTTCCTTTCCGAGGTAATGGTCGATGCGAAAGATCTGGTCTTCGTGCAGCCGACGAGTCAGCCGGTCATTGAGTTCGCGTGCGGATTCCAGATCATGGCCGAACGGCTTCTCCACAACGACTCGCAGCCGGTTGCGTTCGCCGCGCGACGGAATCAGTCCGGCGCTGTCCAGACCACTGACGGCATCGTCAAACAGCGCCGGCGACGTTGCGAGGTACACAATTCGGGGAACCGGTCCACTGGCATTGAGTCGCTGTTCAAGTTCCGTGGTCGCCTTTCCGAGCGCGACGTAGTCTTCCTGAAAGGTGATATCAACGCGACGGTAGAACACCTGCTGAGCGAACGTGTCCCATGCGGCATTCGTCGCCTGATCGTCCGACGATTTCAGCACGGATGCACGAAGTTCGTTACGAAATTCTTCGTCCGACTTGTCTCGCCGCGCCACACCGATCACGGGACTTCGCGGCGACAGATATCCCTGTCGAGAAAGCTGAAACAGCGCGGGGATCAGCTTGCGTGCGGTCAGATCGCCGGACGCACCGAAAATCAGGATGCTCTGATCACCGCCGGGGTACGAAGTTTGCTTCATGGAAATTGCCGCTGCGCTGGTGGTTCGATCGTTGATAGACAATTAAGCAGTGGGGAATGGAACCAGAATGCAGCTCCATCCGCAAACTACCGGGGAACCGAGCGACGGTAGACTCATGCGGAGACGGCTCACGATCCGACGATGCGATTGCGGACCTGTTTGTCGGGAACGGCACGTCCGTACGATCGGTCGACGTCATCCAGATCAACATCGAGATCCTGTCCGGGCGTCGTCTGTTGGTGTCTCTCGAACGGATTCGCGAGTTCCGCCGACTACGACGAAGGAGAAAATCGCAGATCGCAACGACTTCACGGATCCCGGCAGCAGACGGCTTCAAACTCCTGGACCGCACGGATACGATGTTGGGCAGGCGGATTTCATTCAGGACGGGGCGAAGTCATGGCAACAGCACGACAGGTCGCGGGAGAGTTACTCCGACTCGCGGATGCCGACGAAGAACTGCTGACTCAAATGCATCTTCACAAGCTGCTTTATTATGTCCAGGGACTGTCTCTGGGGCTGCGCGGTATTCCGGCATTCCAGGACGAGATTCAGGCATGGACGCACGGTCCCGTTGTTCGTTCGATTCGGACAGTCGTTGGGCCGGGAGTGCCAATACCGGAGGGAATGTTTCGGGATGAGTATCCATCGGACGACGACCGAGACTTCATCCGCGCAGTCTGGAATCGCTACCGCACGTACTCCGCCTGGGCTCTTCGCAACATGAGCCACTCAGAACGCCCCTGGCTCGAAGCGCGTCAGGGATTAAGGCCAGATGAACAATCCGACCGTCCCGTCAGTCATGCGTCGCTCACAGAATTCTTCGCTCTGTCACCGGACAGCGGCTTCAATGCCGAACATCTGCTGCAGGCTGAACGGGATATCGCCGATGGTCGCATTGTGTCACACGCTGACCTGAAAGCACAGCTTCTGCAACAGCAATGAACTGGAATGCGGTCTATGCGGAATCAGCAGCAGCGGACCTGTTGAGATTGCCGGTCCCGCTTCAGTCGATGACTCTCGACCACGTCGATAAGCTGAGCGAATCACCGTCAACACACGCCAGGGTTTGTCCCGCCAACATGGGACCGCCGAACCACATGCTGTCCGAATTCTCACATGTTCTGGATGGCAGGCTGCACCTTGTGCGGATTCTGTTTCGGTTCGATTCGAATGAGCAGGACTTCCACATCAAGGGCATCGGGCACGTCGCCTATAAGCGTGCCGACGAAGCCTGACGATCGCAGTTCTGGTGTCGTTCGAACAGTGCTAGAGGCT